>JALYUA010000091.1 GCA_030854005.1 Acidobacteriota bacterium | reverse complement strand
AGGGGATTCGCATAGCGCGGGCGCTTCCCGTATCGTCGATCCCGACGCGGCCCCGCCGCGAGAACCACCGAGAGCATGCGAATCGCCCTCTTTGCCGATGTCCACGCGAACCTGCAGGCGCTCGAGGCCTGCCTGGCGCATGCCGCCGGAGCCGGGGCGGACCGGCACGTCTTCCTGGGCGATCACGTCGGTTACGGCGGGGACCCCGAAGCGGTCGTCGAAACCCTGAAGGACCTCGTCGGCCGGGGAGCCATCGCCGTCCTGGGGAATCATGACGCGGCGGTGGCCGGCGAGCTGCGGCAACAGATGACCGGAGACGCGAAGACGGCCATCGAGTGGACGCGCGGGCGCCTCGATGGCGGTCAGCGGGAGTTCCTGTCGAGTCTGCCGCTCTCCGTGGAGGAGGAGGGGCGGTTCTACGCGCACGCGAACGGCTGGGCTCCGGCAGACTGGGAATACGTCTTGGGAACCAGGGAGGCCGAACGCAGCCTCCGGGCGACGCGATCCCGTCTGAGCGCCTTCGGGCACATCCACCGTCCGATGCTCTACCACCGGGCCGAGACCGGTCTCACGCAGGCATTCGAGCCCATCCCGGGGGCCCCGGTTCCTCTCTCGGCGACGCGGCGCTGGCTTCTCCTGCCCGGCTCCGCCGGCCAGCCTCGCGATGGAAATCCCGCCGCGTGCTATGCGGTGCTCGACGAGACCCGGAAGGTCGTGACGTTCCATCGGGTCCCCTACGACGCGGAGTCGGCCGCCCGCAGGATCCGGGACGTGGGGCTCCCTGAATCGCTGGCGCTTCGTCTGGAAATGGGACTCTGATTGTCCGCTCTCCCGCCCTTCGAGCCCGGTTCCGTCGTCGACGGGTTTCGCCTCGAGGAGCCTTTGCATCGCGGAAGCATGTCGACCCTTTGGCGCGTCAGCGGCCGCGAGCCCGGCGCGGACTGGATCATGAAGATCCCGTCGCTCAAGGAGGGTGACGACCCCGCCGCGATCGTCGGTTTCGAGGTCGAACAGATGATTCTTCCGACGCTCTCGGGCGTCCACGTGCCCGCTTTCGTGGCGTCCGGCGACTTTTCCGTTCAGCCCTATCTCGTCATGGAGCGCATCGCGGGCGAATCGCTGCGAGCGCGCCTGGAGCAGACGCCGCTGCCCTCGGGCGAAGTCGCGTCGATCGGAGCCCGGGTGGCGGCGGCGCTGCACGACCTTCACGGGCAGCACGTCATCCACCTGGACTTGAAACCCAGCAACATCATGTTCCGCCCGAGCGGCGAAGCCGTCCTGATCGACTACGGGCTGTCGCGCCACGACCGCCTCCCCGACCTTCTGGCGGAAGAGTTCCGGCTGCCGCTCGGCACGGGGCCTTACATCTCCCCCGAACAGGTCCTGCGGATCCGGAACGAGCCTCGCAGCGACCAGTTCGCGCTGGGAGTCGTGCTGTATTACCTGGCGACAGGCGAGCGCCCGTTCGGGAACCCGGGCACCCTCCCCGGACTGCGCCGCCGGATTTATCGCGATCCCCTTCCGCCGCGCGCTTTGAACCGGGAGTGCCCGGCGTGGCTGCAGGAGATCATCCTGCGCTGCCTCGAAGTGCACCCCGAGGAGCGCTATGCGACGGCGGCGCAGCTTGCCTTACTACTCGAGCATCCGGAGCAGGTCGAGCTGACGGCGCGCGCGGAACGGGCGACGCGGGACGGCGTGCTCGCGGTGACACGCCGGTGGCTGAGCGCGCTCGGCTCCTCTCCCGACCCGCGGCAGTCCGCCTCCTCCCAGATCGCGCGCGCTCCGATCATTCTCGCGGCGCTCGATCTCAGCGCGTCGGACGCCCTGACCGAAGCGCTGAGAGCCACCGCGGGGCGCGTGCTCCAGACGCAGGCGGGAGCGCGGCTGGCGTGTGTGACGGTGCTCAAGACCTCGCGCGTCGGCATGGACGCCGCCGTCGACGAGCTCGGACGAAACGTGCACGTAAATCGGCTCGTGGAATTGAAGCACTGGGCCCGGACACTCGGGATCGACGCCGACCGGATCACCTACCACGTGCTCGAAGCGCCGGACCCCGCCTCGGCGCTGATCGAATTTGCGCGGGCGAATCAGGTCGATCAGATCGTGATCGGGTCCCGGGGCAGCTCCACCCTGCGCCGGTACCTCGGCAGCGTGTCGTCGGAGGTCGTCGCCCGCGCCGACTGCACCGTGACCGTGGTCAAGGCGCCCGACCGGCCCGCGGAGTGAGACGCCGGGAATCCGGCTCCTCCCCCGCGCGCCGACCCGGCCCGGCCGCCGGCCCCCACGGACCGCCGGGGTCAGGCCCCGATCGGCACGGCCAGCGCGTCTTCGTCGACGGGCCGGGGCGCGAGGGTCGCGGACTCGAGGCGCACCGTCAGAACGGCGCACGGGGCGGAGGCGATGACGCGGGCGGCGACGCTTCCGAGGAAGAAGCGCGACACCCCCTTGCGGCCGTGCGTCCCCATCACGAGCAGATCGACGTGGTGATCGGTCGCCGCGGTCACGAGCGCCTCTTCGGGATCCCCCGTGAGCACGAGAGGACGCGCCTTCACGCCCGATTTCGCGGCGTCGTTGACCAGGAGCTGGAGCTTCTTCCCCACCTCGGTGCAAAGGTGTTCGTCCCATTCGTCGTAGAGGCGCGGGGGCATCGGCCCCATCTCCAGGAATTGCGGCGGCGCATACGCGTGCGCCACAAGGAGCTCGGCCCGGTTTTCCGCCGCCAGTTCGACCGCCCGTCTCCAGGCGGGCGCCGACGCGTCCGAGAAGTCGGTTGCCATCAGGATCTTCTGAAATCGGTTCATGTCGCCTCTCCCTTCCCCTGCAGCGTCTCTCCGAAAGGGAGGCGGCCTATGATGCGTTTGCATCCTTCCGGCAATCTCGCCGGGAAGAAGCCCCTGATGATTTTGCATCAGTCGGGTGTTTGCGGCAGACGCTATCCTTCAGACCGATTCGGTGGCGCGCTCGCCGCCGGAAGTCAGGGGAAACGGGGGCCCGCATGATCGGCGAGATGAATGACATCGAGATCGAGTCTTTCCTGCAGTCGGAGACGGTCGGCCGAATCGGCTGTCACACGGGCGGCATGACGTACGTCGTGCCCGTCACCTATGTCTTCGAGGGAGGATTTGTTTACGGCCACAGCACTGAAGGCCGCAAGATCCGGATGATGCGCCGCAACCCGGAGGTCTGCTTCGAAGTGGATCGCGTCAACGCGGTCAACGACTGGCGGAGCGTGATCTCGTGGGGGCGCTACGAAGAGCTGACCGGAGACGAGGGACTGGAAGCGATGGAGATGCTCATGAAAGGGCTCGTGAAAAAGCCCGCGATCCGCTCCGACCATCCTTCCTATCCCGTCCGGACGCAGGACGCCGGCCGGGGGGGTCACGAGGGGATCTCCGTCGTGGTGTATCGCATCCGGCTGGCGAAAAACCGCGGGCGGTACGAGACGCCCTGATCGCGTACGAACGGCCGGTTTCTCCGACAACATGATTCCCAAACCGCCTTTTTCCTCCGACTTTCCGAGGGAAGACGAGATCCGCGCGTTCGAACGGCTGAAGCCGCGTCTCGAGACGCTCTGGAACGCCCTGTCCGCCCGGGAAGAGGAGCCCTACACGTCCGTCGTGATCCCTTCGATGACTCTGGATGCGGAGGAGCTGACGAAGCTCGAGGCGGCGAGCTTCTACGAGGAGCGGCTGCTCCTTCTGCTCATGCGACTGAAGAATCCCCGCGCGCACATGGTGTATGTGACGTCGCAGCCGGTCCACCCGGTCATTCTCGAGTACTACTTCCAGCTCCTCGAAGGCATTCCCGCGAGTCACGCGCGGTCGAGGCTCACGATGCTCTGCGCGTACGACGCGTCGCCTCGCCCACTGACCGAAAAAATCCTGGAGCGTCCGCGGCTGATCCAGCGGATCCGATACGGGATACCCGACCCTTCCCGCGCCTACATGACGGTGTTCAACGCGACGCCCCTCGAACGGCGGCTCTCCTCCCTGCTCGACGTCCCCTTGAACGGCGTCGATCCGGACCTTCGCCCTCTCGGCACGAAGTCCGGCAGCCGGAAGATCTTCATCGAGTCCGGGGTCCGCCTTCCCGAAGGTTCGGAGGACCTGCGCTCGCGAGAAGAGGTCGCCGGGGCGCTGTCGGAGTTGAGGAAAAAGCGCCCCGGCCTGTCCCGAGCGGTCGTCAAGCTCGACGAGGGGTTCTCCGGATCCGGAAACGCGATTCTGCGGTTCCCGGATTCCGACGAGCCGCGTGCCATCGATGACGCCCTGCAGCAAGTCTCTTTTTCCGATCCGTCGGAGCGCCCCGAACGGTTCTTCGAAAAACTCCCCCGGATGGGAGGTGTCGTCGAGGAGCTCCTCGAGGGGTTCGAGACCCGCGCGCCGAGCGCCCAGCTCCGGGTCGACCCGCGGGGCGAGGTCTCGCTGCTCTCGACGCACGACCAGGTCATGGGAGGGCCGACCCGCCAGACCTACCTCGGCTGCCGCTTCCCGGCGGACGAGGAGTACCGTCTCGACGTCCAGGAGACCGCGCTCGCGGTGGGAAGAACACTCGCCGCGCGCGGCGTCGTCAGCCGTTTCGGCGTCGACTTTCTGGCCGTCCGGCGTGAGCGCGGGGCGGCGTGGGAGTTGTACGCGATCGAGATCAACCTCCGCATGGG
>JALYUA010000062.1 GCA_030854005.1 Acidobacteriota bacterium | reverse complement strand
ACTTCGAGATCGTCCCGTCCCACGCGCTCGAAACGGCGCTCTGGGCGGAGGCGGACCGCATGCGCGGCCTCGCCATCACCGGGGAGAACCTCACCAACCAGCAGGGGGTCGTCAAGAGCGAGGTCCGCGTCAACGTGCTGAACCGGCCCTACGGCGGCTTTCCGTGGCTCGACATGCCGCAATACGCGAACGTGAACTGGCACAACGCTCATAACTTCTACGGCGACCTGAAAGACCTCGACGCCGCGACCCTCGAGGACGTCAACTCCTTCTTCAAGACGTACTACGTCCCGAGCAACGCGGTTCTCGTGGTCACGGGGGACTTCGAGTCCGCCCCGACGCTCGCGAAGATCAGGGAGCTGTTCGGAAAGATCCCCTCTCCGCCAAAGCCCGTGCTGCCCGACATCTCGGAGCCGAAGCAGGAGAAGGAAAAACGCGCCACGAAAGAGGACGCGCTCGCGACGCGGCCGGCTCTCGCCTTCGCGTATCACGCGCCGCCGACGAACAGCCCCGAGTACTACGCGATGGGCCTCCTTGAAAAGATCCTGCTCTCCGGCAAGGACAGCACCCTGTACCAGGCGCTCGTCCAGAGGACCGGCCTGACGGGAGACGTGAACGGGGGCATCAACTCCGGACTCGGCAACATGTTCAACATCCAGGGTCCGACTCTTCTCGTCGGATCGCTCTTCTACGACCGCGACAAGTCCGCCGATCAGATCCTGAAGGTCGTGGACGAGGAGATCGAAAAGCTGCGCACCGCGCCCCTCGAGAAAGCGGTCCTCGACCGCGCCATCGTGAAGATCCGGTCGGACCTGTACGACGCGATCGAATCGACGTTCGGGTTCGGGCGCGCGGACCTGCTCGGCAGCTTCGCCCTCTTCTACGACGATCCGAACCTGATCAACGGGCTCGAGGAGCGATTCCGGAAGATCACGCCGGCGCTGGTCCAGAAGACGGCCCGCGAGTATCTCGCCCCGTCCAACCGCACCGTGCTCTTGATCGAGCCGAAGGCCGACGCTCCTTCCGACGCGAAACCCGACCCGAAGAAGGCCGCTCCGAAGAGCGGCTCGTAAAGTGAGACCCGACATGAGAACGCATCTGCCCGTCCGCATCGCCGTCCTGCTCGCCGCGCTGTCGCTCTCCGTTCCGGCTGCCGCCCAGAAGCAGGCGCCGCCGGAGCCCGGGCAACCGAAGGATTTCGTCGCGCCGAAGCCCCGCAAGATCACGCTCGACAACGGCATGGGCGTGACGTTCGTGCAGTACGGAACGATCCCCAAGGTCACGCTGCGCCTCGGCGTCCGCACCGGCAACATCGACGAGACCGCCACACAGGTCTGGCTCGCCGATCTGGTCGGAGACCTCCTGACTCAAGGCACCGCGACTCGCACCGCCTCGCAGATCGCGCAGCAGGCCGGGGACATGGGCGGCGAGATCAACGTTGCGGTGGGGCCGGACCGCACCGACCTGACGATCGACGTTCTCTCCGAGTCCGGGCCGGATGCCGCGCGGCTGATCGCCGACGTCGTGAAGGGTCCCCGGTTTCCGGAGGCCGAGCTCGCGCGGTTGAAGGCGGACCGGCTGCGGCAACTCTCGATCGCGCGGAGCCAGCCGCAGCAGATTGCGCTCGAGAAGTTCCGGGCCACGCTCTACGGAGACCACCCGTACGGCCGGCTCTTCCCGACCGTCGAGATGCTCCAGAACTACACCATCGCGCAGGCGCGCGCGTTCTACGACGCGAATTTCGGAGCGGCGCGCTCCCGTCTCTACGTCGTGGGCCGCTTCGACGAGGCGGCGATGGAGAAGGCCGTGCGCGCGGCGTTCGCCGGGTGGAAGAAGGGCGCTCCCGCTTCGTCGCGGATCCCGAAACCCAGAAGCGAACGGCGCGTCGAGGTTCTCGACCGGCCGGGCGCCGTCCAGTCGACGATCTACCTCGGGATGCCGACGATCGATCCCTCCAATCCGGACTACATCTCCCTGGTGGTGACCGACTCCCTGCTCGGAGGCTCGTTCGGGTCGCGCATCACGAGCAACATCCGCGAGCAGAAGGGCTACACGTATTCGCCGGCGAGCCAGCTCTCGAGCCGGTTCCGCGACGCCTACTGGGTCGAGATCGCGGACGTGACCACCAAGGACACCGGGGCGTCCTTGAAGGAGATCTTCGCGGAGATCGACCGTCTGCAGGCGGAGCCGCCGGCCGACAAGGAGCTGCGCGGGATCCAGAACTACCTCGCCGGCCTCTTCGTCCTGCGCAACTCCAACCGGCCGGGCATCATCAACCAGCTTCAGCTCATGGACCTCCACGGCCTGCCGGAGGACTACCTGAGCACGTGGGTGAAGAAGGTCTATGCGGTGAAGCCGGCGGACGTCCAGCGGATCGCGACGAAGTACATCGCCGACGATCAGGCCACGATCGTCATCGCGGGAGACCAGAAGGCGATCGGCGAGCAGATCGCGCCGTACGAAAAGACGAAGTAGCTGTCAGCTGTCAGCTCTCAGCTTTCAGCTGTCAGCTGAGCCACTGGCTCCGGACGCCTCAATGCTCGACGCTCAACCCGAATGAAGACGCCTGTCTGGATCACCCGTGCGCTCCTCTCCGAAATCAGCGAGGAGGCGAGCACGTCGCAGCGTCTGCGCAAGAACCGGAACTTCCACGCGATGGAGGATCCGGTCCATCGGCTAATCAACGCGCTGGAGCCTTCCACCTACATCCGCCCGCACCGGCATCTCGATCCCGCAAAGTGCGAGACGGCGATCGCGCTCGCGGGGTCGATCGGCGTTCTCGTGTTCGACGACCGCGGCGGGATTCTGGAGAAGCAGGTCATCTCCCCCGGCGGCCCGGTCATCGGGGCCGAGATGCCGTCCGGCGCGTGGCACACGTTCGTCTCGTTGGCGCCGGGGAGCGCCTTCTTCGAAGCCAAGGCGGGACCCTACGCGCCGCCCGGCCCGGACGAGCTCGCGCCATGGGCGCCGGCGGAAGGCGCCTCCGAGGCTGCCGACGTGGAGCGCCGGTGGACCGCGCTCTTTCGCTGACGCCGGAGACGGAATGACCGGCTCTCCGCCCGACCTTCGGACGAGCTACGACCTCGTCGCCTCGGACTACGCCGAGGAGTACCGGGATGAGATGGCGAAGAAGGCCTTCGACCGGAAGATGCTCGACTGGCTCGGCGAGAAGGTCGGCGGGCGCGGGATCGTCTGCGACCTCGGATGCGGACCCGGGCAGATCGCGGGATACCTGCACGGCCGCGGCGTCCCGACGTGCGGGGTAGACCTTTCGGACGAGATGGTGCGGCAGGCGCGGCGCCTCCATCCCGGGATCCCATTCGCGCAAGCGGACATGCGCGCGATGCCCGAGCTGCCGGATGCGTCCTGGGGAGGCATCGCCGCCTTCTATTCGCTCATCCACGTCCGGCGAGCGGAGATCCCGGCCACCCTGCGGGAGCTCCGCCGCGTCCTTGCGCCCGGGGGCGTTCTGCTCGCCGCGTTTCACATCGGCAGCGAGACGATCCACCGCGACGAGTGGTGGGGCAAGGAGGTCTCGATCGATTTTGGGTTCTTCGAGACCGCGGAGATGAAGGCGTGGTTGGCGGAAGCGGGATTCCGGCTCGACGAGATCATCGAGCGCGATCCCTATCCGGATGTGGAGTATCCGAGCCGGCGGGCGTACGTCTTTGCGACCAGGGAAAGTGAGTTGAGCGTTAAGCGTTAAGCGTTCGTTGTGGACGGCGACCGGCCGACGTACGGTTCACCTCTCGATTCCCGTTTCCCGTTTCCCGTTTCCCGTTTCCGTTTCCAGCCCACTCTATCCGTTGACAATCTATCCGGTGCGGATATAGTGCTCTCTGTGGCTGCCACGGATTCGTCCCCCTCCTCTCTTCTGCCGTTGCCGGCGGCGACGCTGCACATCCTCATGGCGCTCGCCGAGGAGGACCGCCACGGATACGCGATCCTCCAGGACGTCGCGGCGCGCACCCGCGGCGAGGTTCGGCTCGGCCCGGGGACCCTGTACCGCTCGATCCAGCGGATGCTCGAGCAGGGACTGATCGTCGAAGTCCGCGAACGTCCCGCTCCCGAAGACGACGACGAACGCCGCCGGTACTACCGGATCACCCCGTTCGGCGGAGAGGTCGCCCGCGCGGAGGGCCGCCGCCTGGCCGACCTGGTCAAGCTCGCCCGCGCGAGCGGGTTCGTCACGCCGCGTCCCGCCTAGCCGCCGCCGATGCGCTTTTACCGGCTTCTGCTCCGTCTCTACCCGTCCTCTTTCCGGTCCGAGTACGGCCAGGAGATGACTGCGATCTTCGCCGGTCGCCTGGCCCGGACCGGCCGCGCGGGCCTCCCGGCGCTGTGGATCGGAGCCCTAGCCGACAGCTTCGTGAACGCCGTCCGGGCGCACGCCGACATCCTTCGCCAGGACGCCGCTTACACGTTCCGGACGATGCGGCGCGCGCCCGGCTTCGCCGCGACGGCGCTCGTCGTGACGGCTCTCGGCATCGGCGCCGCGACCTCCACGTATTCGATCCTCGACCGGGTCCTGATCCACCCGCTGCCGTTTCGGGACCCCGAGCGAATCGTGCATCTGTGGCAGGACCCGGGATCTCTCGGGAGCTGGGGCCAGGAGGCGTCGCCCGGCAACGTCCGCGACTGGAAGCGCATGAGCAGGACGCTCGAGGGGATGGCTGGCTACCACCGTACGTCCTTCAACCTCGTCGGCGAAGGGAATCCGGAGAGAGTGGACGGCACCCGCGTCACGTGGGAATTCTTCCGCACCCTCGGGGTGCGGCCCGAATTCGGGCGCGTGTTCACACCGGAAGACGATCGCGCGGGCGCGCCCGGGACCGTGGTTCTCAGCCACCGCCTCTGGGTGAACCTGTTCAGCGCGGACCCGGCGGTGGCGGGCCGAAAGGTGATCCTGGATGACCTCCCGTTCGTCGTCATCGGCGTGATGCCGGCGGACTTCCGCTTTCCGGCCGGCAACGCCGAGCTGTGGACGCCCCTCCGGTTCGAGGAGGCGGACTTCGCGGACCGCACCGACACGTTCCTGCTGACGATCGCGAGGACGAAGCCGGGGGTTTCGATCGAGCAGGCGCGGGCGGAGATGCGCCACGTCGCCGGGCAGCTCGAGCGCGGTTATCCGAAAGAGAACGCGCAGATGGGCATCACCGTCAATCTTCTCCGCGAGGAGATGTCCCGGCAGTCGCGTCTTCTGGTGACGGCGCTCTTCGGCGCGGCGCTCGGCGTCCTGCTGATCGCATGCGCGAACCTCGCGAATCTCCTGCTCGCCCGTGCGCTCGGGCGGCGCCGCGAGCTGGCCGTCCGGACCGCCATGGGCGCGGGGCGCGAGCGCCTGGTGCGCCAGCTGCTGACCGAAAGCCTGATTCTGGCCGGCTGCGGTGGCGCCCTCGGCATCGGCATTGCGGCGGCCGCGGGGCCGCTGCTCGCCCGGCTCCTTCCCGGCTCGGCCCTCCTCCGCGAAGCTCCGCTCGACCTGCGAATGCTGGGCTTCGCCGCGCTGCTCACGCTCGTCACCGGAGTCGCCTTCGGGGTCGTCCCGGCGCTGCGGGGCTCGGCCGAAACGGCGGACAGCGGCCTGCGGGAAGGCGCGCGCGAGGGTGCGGGTCATCGGACGGAGCGGCTTCGCTCTTTCCTCGTGGCGGCCGAGGTGACGGCGTCGGTGGCCCTGCTGATTTCCTCCGGACTTCTCATCCGTGCCCTCTGGCGCGTGCAACAGGTTCCGCCCGGATTCCGGGCGTCGGGCGTCCTGACTCTGCGGACTCCGCTTCCGATGCCGAGGTACGAAAAGACGGACAAGCGCGAGCCTTTTTACAAGCGCGTGCTCTCCGAGGTCAGATCACTGCCGGGGGTCTCCAGCGCCGCTTACATCACGGGACTGCCCATGGTGATGACCGGAGGAATCTGGGGCGCGACGCCGGAGGGCGAGCCGCCGCAATTTCCCGAGAAGCGGATGGTGAGCATGCGTTACGTGACGCCGGGGTTCTTCGAGACTCTGGGAATTCCCCTCCGGCTCGGCCGCGACGTGGCGTTGACCGACACCGCATCCTCGCCCTTCGTGGCGGTGGTCAGCGAGTCGTTCGCCACGAAATACCTGCCGGGCGGGAGTCCGATCGGCCGCCGCTTCCGCTGCGTCTTCGAGATGCGGACGATCGTGGGAGTCGTCGGCGACGTTCGCGTCCGCGGGCTGGAACGCCCGAGCGAGCCTCAGGTCTATCTGTCGTCGGCGCAGTCCCAGGACGGCCGGACGAGCGGGTACGCGCCGAAGAACCTGGTCCTGCGGTCATCGGTCGGGGCCGGCACGCTCCTGCCGTCGCTGCGGCAGATCATCTCGAAGGCGGACCCGCAGCTGCCGATCTCTGACGTGCGCCCGCTGACCGACGTCGTCGACGCCGAGACGGCTCCTCGCAGCGTTCAGGTCCGGGTGCTCGCCGGCTTCGCGGCCATCGCGTTCCTGCTCGCCGGCATCGGCATCCACGGGCTCCTCGCCTTCGCGGTCTCGCACCGCACCCGCGAAATCGGCGTGCGCATCGCGCTCGGCGCCCGCCGACGCGACATCCTCCAGATGGTCCTCCGCCGCGGCGCCGTGCTCGCCCTGGCCGGGATCGCGGCGGGGGTGGCCGTGGCATGGATCGCCGGCCGACTGATGGAGGCGCTGCTGGCGGGAGTCAGCGCCCACGACGCCGCGACGTTCTCCGCCGCGATCCTGCTCGCGCTGGTGATGACTCTCCTCGGAAGCGTCGTGCCCGCGATGCGCGCTCTCCGGGTCAACCCCATCGAGGCCATTCGCGCGGAATAGCCGCGGGCCGCCCTTTTGCGGATCCCTGACCGCTTGGTGTCATAGTCCGCCCGCTTGCCATTCCCATATCTGGGCCCCCGACTCGACCAGAGAATTCCCTGGTTGATTCGGCGAAGGCTTCTCGACGGGGTTCAGACGCGCTCTCGTGAAGACATGAGCGTGA
>JALYUA010000030.1 GCA_030854005.1 Acidobacteriota bacterium | reverse complement strand
CTCTCCACTCCCTTTGGCACTCCGGTCGATCCGGACGTATAGATGACATAAGCCAGGTCTTGCGGCCCCGCTGTGCGCCCGAGGTTCGATTCCCGCTCCTCGGCGAGCTCCGCGCCGATCTGATCCAGAGAAATTCGGTCGGCGGAAATTCCTTCCAGCCCGGGCGTCGACGAATTCTCGGTCAGCAGGATGCGGGCGCCCGAATCTTCCAGCATGAAGACGAGTCGCTCCTCGGGATACGAAGGATCCAGCGGGACGTACGCGGCGCCCGCCTTCAGAACCCCCAGAAGCGCCATCGAAGCGCGAGCGGAGCGTTCCATGCTGACCGCGACCACCGAACCACGATCGACTCCCCGGCGCCGCAGGAGGCGCGCGAGCCGGTTGGCTTCGGAGTTCAAGTCGCGGTATCGGACGGGACGGCCGCTTTCGATCAACGCGACTCCATCCGGAGTGCGTTCGACCTGCGCTTCGAAGACCTCGTGGAGACAGCTTTCGGCGGGATATTCCGAGGCCGTGCTGTTCCAGTCAACCAGGAGTTGCTTTCTTTCGCGTTCCGTCAAGATCGGAACCGTCCGCACTCGCTGATCGGGGTCGCGCGTGACGGACTCGAGCAGGACGCGCAGGTGGTCGAGCAATCTTTCGATCGTCTCGCGATCGAAGAGGTCGGTCGCATATTCCACCGCGCAGACGAGGCCCTCCGGATGATCGTTGAAGAACAGGGAGAAGTCGAACTTGGAAGTCTTGCGCTCGATCTCGAGAGATTCGAGCTCGAGGCCCGCCATGCGGACCTGCCCCTTTGGCGTATTTCGGAGCGCAACCATCGTCTGAAAAATCGGGTGCCGTCCCAGGTCGCGGCTCGGGTGAAAATCTTCCACGATTTTCTCGAACGGCAGGTCCTGGTGAGCGTACGCCCCGACCGCCACTTCCCGAACTTTCGCGAGAAGAGCCCGAAAGGTGGGATCGCCGGACAGGTCGGTCCGGAGAACGACGGTGTTCAAGAAGAGCCCGATCATTCCTTCGAGCTCGGGCCGACTACGATGAAGGATAGGCGTTCCGACGAGAATGTCCGTCTGCCCCGTGTAGCGGGAGAGGAGAGTCTGAAACGCTCCGAGAAGTGTCATGAAAAGCGTGACGCGCTCTCTCCGCGATAGCTCGCGTATAGCGTCGCTCAACTGAGGCGACAACTGGCGCACGACGACTTCCCCGTGAAAACTCTGGAGAGGCGGCCGTGGCGAGTCCGTGGAGATCTCGAGCGCCGCGGGAGCTCCCGCCAGCCGTTCCCGCCAGTACTGGAGCTGCTCCTGGAGCGCGTCCCCCTCGAGCCACCGTCGCTGCCATTCCGCGAAATCGCCATATTGAAGGGGCAGCTCCGCCAGGGGGGAGGGCCGACCCAGAGAGAACGCCTCGTACAGGGCGGTCAGCTCCCCGAAGAGAACTCCCGCGGACCAGGCGTCGCTCGCGATGTGGTGCAGAGTGAAGAGAAGGATGTGGTGCTGCGGCTCGAGCTCCAGGAGCCGTACCCGGAGTATGGGTCCGATTTCAAGGTCAAACGGACGCTCGGCTTCCTCGTGGGCGATGCGCAGCCCCTCGCGTTCTCGGTCATCGGGCCGGGCAGCGCCGACCCTCTCGACGTCGATCAGGAAGGTGGAGTCAGCCGGCTCGATCTCCGCGACGACCTCTCCGGACACTTCGACGAAGCGCGAGCGCAGGGCTTCGTGGCGGCGGATCAGTTCTTCGAAGGCCTTCTCGAGCGCGGGGACGACCAGGGGCCCGCGGATTCGGATGGCACGCGGCACGTTGTAGGCGGCGCTGCCCGGCTCCAGCCGATCTAAAAAATAGAGTCGCTGCTGAGCGAAGGAGAGCGGAGCGGTCTCGCGCCGGAGACGGCGAGGGATCTCGTCCGCCTGAAACGCCTGCGCGTCGCGAGCGCGCAGCTTTTCCTCGAGGATCTCGCGTTTTTCGGGGGAGAGACCGGCGATCCGGTCGGCGAGGTCGGGCGCCACGGGGCGGCTCATTCGTGATTTCCCGGCGACGGAACCGTTGTTCCCGGAAGGGCCTCGAGGTCGTCCAGCATGCGGGCGAGGTCTTCCTGCTCGGAGGCGTCGATTCGACCCGCAAGCTCCGAGACCGTCGGCGCCTCGAAAAGCCAGCGGATCGGCAGGTCCCTCCGGAAAATTTTTCGCAGCCGAGCGACGACCTGCGTGACCAGCAAAGAATGACCTCCCAGGTCGAAGAAGTTGTCCTCCGCGCCGACCCTCTCCAACCGGAGCACGTCCTGCCACGTGGCAGCGACCTTCTCTTCCGAAGGCGTGCGGGCAGTGACATACGGCCGCCCCGCGTCGGCGTGTTCCGGCGGAGGAAGCGCGCGCCGATCGACCTTTCCATTGGCCGTCAGCGGAAGAGATCTCAAACAGACGACCGCCGAAGGGACCATGTAGTCCGGGAGCCGGCCCCGGAGCCACGCCCGGATGTCCTCGGGGGAGGGGCCGGGGACGCGGTCGGGAATGACGTACGCCACGATCCGGCGGTCGCCGGCAACGTCTTCCCGCACGAGCACAGCCGCCTCACGAATTTGCGTATGCGATGCCAGCACCGAAGCCACTTCACCGGGCTCGATGCGAAATCCGCGGATCTTCACCTGATCATCGACGCGGCCCAGGAATTCGACCGCGCCGTCCGACAGAATCCTCACACGATCCCCGGTTCTGTAGAGTCGCCCCCCGCCAGAACCCGGGAACACGTCGGGCACGAACCTTTCGGCGGTCTCTTCCGGAAGGTTTCGATAGCCAGCGGCGACGCCGGCACCGCCGATGAAAAGCTCACCGGGAACCCCGATCGGAACCGGCTCCCCTTCGGGATCCAGAACAAATATCCTCGTGTTGGCGATGGGGCGCCCGATCGGGACGGTCGAAGAGAGACGATGAGCTTCGACGGCGGGGACCCGAAAAGTGAGCGATCCGACCGTCGTCTCCGTCGGGCCGTAGTGGTTGACGATTTCAGCCGTCGCGCCGCTCGAACGGATCCGCTCCACCAGCTCCCAGGGAAGCGCCTCCCCGCCGAGGATGAGCATTCGTGCCGGGAGGACACCGGGTCCGGCGCTGGCGAGGAGCGCCGACAGGTGGGACGGCACGATCTTCAAGACGTCGATAGGGTTTTCGGAGACGTAGGCCTGGAACCGGCCTCCCTCGACCGCGGTGTCGTAGGAGATGACGTGCAGCGTTCCGCCCGTTATCAGCGCGGGAAAGATCGCGGTGTTCCCAAGATCCGCTCCGATGGTCGAGACGGTCGCGAACGCGAGGGGCGACTCTGTGCCGGCGACGATTCCCAGGAGATCCCGGGCGACGAAATGCGCGTAGTTGACGAGGCTCTGGTGCCGGACCGAGACTCCTTTCGGAACGCCGGTCGACCCGGACGTGAACAGCACATACGCAAGGCTGGATGGGAGCGCGCCCCGGGGTGGATTTCCGGTCGGCGCAGCCTTCAGGGCATCGCGGTCCGCGTCGAGGTCGAGCGTGTCGCCGTCGAATCCGGCGAAAGCTCCCCGAGAGTTGGAATCGGTGATCAACAAACGGCAACCGCTCTGGGAAAGCTGCTGCGCGAGGCGGGCGGGGGGATGGTCCGGGATGAGCGGAACGTAGGCTCCGCCGGCCTTCCAGATACCGAGAAGAGCCACGATCATTTCCGCAGACCGTTCGAGGCCGAGCCCGACCACGACGTCGGGGCCGACGCCCCTCTTGCGGAGAACCCAGGCGAGCGCGTTCGCCCGCGCGTTCAACTCGCGGTACGAGAGACGTCTGCCTTCGAAAACAACGGCGGGGAAATCCCCCGAAGACGCAACCTGCGTCTCGAAGAGCTCGTGAAGCGTCCGATCGCTCGGAAATTGCGCGGCCGTGGTGTTGAAATCGACGATGAGGCGGCGTCTCTCGGCATCGGAGAGCAGCGGCAAGCTGAGAGCCCGCTCCTGAGGATTGTTGGCGGCTCCGGCGATCAGGGGCGCGAGATGTTCGGCGATCCAGGCGCCCGAAGGTCCGCCTTCGTCCGAGAGGCCGCTCGTGCATGCGACGTGAATGGACGCCCCCTCGCGCTCACAGACGATGTCCACCGGAAATTCATCGACGCGCGCCGACTCCCGAAGGACCGAAATGGCGAGTCCTGACTTCGAATTCAAGACCGGGCGGTCGAAGAATTCGAACCCGGCAGGCGCCCGGGTTCCCGGCGAGGAGGCGATGTCGGCCGAGTCGAAATAGTCCTGCCACTCCTCGTTTAGAAGCCGCGTCCGGAGGACTTCTGCAACGGCGTCGGAGAATTTGGTCGTCGGACTCAAATCGAGAGTCGCTGGAAGAGCGGCGGAGAAGAGGCCGATGGCGTTTTCCAGGTCCTCGAGCCTCCGACCGCCGTGGACCGCCCGGACGAATCCGACCGAGGTTGCGGTCGCGCGCGCCAGCAGGACCTGGACACAGGCGAGCAGAAAATCCGACGGAGTGGCACCGAGCGAACGGCAGAAGTCGTCGATTCGCTCTCCCGTTGTCGCTGGAAGCGAAAACTGCCCTCGACCCGCCTCCCCGTGACCGCGCGGAATGGCATTCCACGCCGACGTTTCCGCGGGCTCGGACCTCGTGCTCCAGTACTTCCGTGCCGCGGCCGCCGGCTCGTCATCGGCCGCGCGCAGATCGTACTGCCACTGCGCGTAGTCGGCATACTGGATGGCCGTCTCCGCTGCCCTACCGGCTTCGCGCTCCCCGTACCCTCTGAAGAGTTCCCGAGCCAGAAGGTGAAGCGAGGTGCGGTCCGCGCAGAGTGCCGGTAACGAGAAGAAAAGTAAGTGAGAAGACGGCGGGAAAACGGCCAATCGAAGCCGGAACAACGGCCCGACCTCGAGGTCCAGCGGCTTCTCGAGGTCCTGGCGGGCAAGCTCGTCCGCCGCGTCCACCAGGCCGCATACCCCACTGGAGAGTTTCGCTTCGACCCAGTCGATCGAGACGCCCTCCCGGACGGTCTGCACGGGGGTGCGCATTCCGGGCCGGCGAGGAAAGGTCGTCCGCAGGATCTCGTGAGACGCCGCCAGACCCTGAGCGACGGCATGCAGAAGGCCGGCGTTCAGATCACCATCGATCCGGAGCACGCACCATGCACGGGCGGTTCGGTCTGACTGCCAGAGCGACCAGACCCGCCTCTGCTGGCTCGAGAGGCGGTACCCCTGGACCTCGCCGGTCAGCCTCGGACCTCCGACTGGTTGATCATTTCTCCCATGGCCACCACGATCTTCCGGGGACCCACGTACGGATTTCGGGAGTGGGCCACCAACATGTTGTTCAGCATCAGAACGTCCCCGACCTTCCAGGGAAACACGGCGGCACACTGGCTGTAGACGTCCCCGACTTCCTTCATCACGGAACCTTCGATCGAAGAGCCGTCGCCGTAGTACACGTTTCTCGGCAGCTCTTCCTCGGGCATCATCGACGTCAGAGAGTCCCGCACCGCCGGGTCCAGGCACGAAACGTGGTGCAGCTGCAGTTGATTGAAGAAGGCAAGCTCGCCCGTCTGCGGGTGCCGGACAACAGCGGGACACCGCTGGCGGGTCCTCAGGTTCCGTTCGCCCACCCACTCGTATTCCGTCCCGGCCTCGCGGCACATCTCCTCGACCCGCGCGCGATCGCTGGTCCCGTAGAACTGCTCCCAGCTGACGTCCAGCCCTTCGGTGTAATTGCGGACGTACATCAGCCCCTTTTCTGCGAAGCGCTCTCGCAGGGCGGGATCGAGCATCGTCAGGACGCGGCGACAATCCACGATCGGCGTCTCTCCACCCTTCTCGGCCGCCACGACCGAGTAGAACCAGATCTTCATCGGCCATCGATGCATGTGGGAGCTCTCGTTGTGAAACAGAATGGCCTGGTCAGCGGGATAAGGGGTCGACCCGTAAACGCGTCCACCGACCTGTTCGCGCGGAAGGTCGCCATACTCGCCGAAAAGGTCTCCGCGGCAGAGTCCCGAGGCGAACCGCTCGAACTCATTCGAGGAGGCCACTCCGAAACCGCGGAAGAGTATCGATCCATACTTCAGGAGCTTCGTCTCCAGCTCGTCCCTGCGGTAACTCGCCCATTCCGCTAACGCAAGGTCCGAGCCTTCGGCGGGTCGGATGACGAGCGGGAACTTTTCCACGCCGCCCAGGAAGTCTTCCACGACCTCTGTCGCCCGATCGATCTCCAGCCCCTGCCGGCGCGCTCCACGCAGCCGCACTCCCTGCACCTCGCGACGTCCAGTGTTATCCATGGCGTCCTGCCCCTTTTCTGGCTCTCCCAGAGCCACCAGCGTCTCCAGCCTGACGTCCGGGTCCTCCACGATCGCGGCCAGAAGTCTTTCGAATCGATCCGCGAGCCGTCCAACGGCCTCGACATCGAAAAGATCGCTATTACCGAGCCAACTCGTGATGACCCTGTTGTTCCTCTCTCCCACGAACAGAACGAGGTCGAAGCGCGAGCTCTCGACCGGCATCGGGTAATCCTCGACCACGAGTCCAGGAACCTGAAGCGCCCCCCGAGTGGGACTCTGGACGATCAGCACCTGGACGAGAGGATTCACTCCCAGGACTCGCGCCGGCCGGAGCTCCTCGACGAGCTTTTCAAACGGAAGCTCCTGGTGGGAGTAGGCCCCGAGCGTCGACTCTTGCGCGCGGGCGAGGGCCTCCCGAAATCGCGGATTCCCCGAGAAGTCCGTCCGGATGGGCAAAAGGTTCACAAAGAATCCGATAAGCCTTTCGGTCTCGAGGCGATCTCGGTTGGCGACGTCGGTACCGACGACGACGTCGCGACCGGCGGCAGACCCCGACAGAAATGCCTGGAACGCAGCCAGAAGCGCCGTGAACCGGGTTGTCCCCTCACGCCGCGCGAGCGCATCGAGAGAACGGACGATCTCCGGCTCCAGGAGTCGCCTCACAAACGCGCCGCGCGAGCCGGCCTGCGACGGACGGGGGCGAGCGCCCGGCACCGTCAGAACCTCGGGAGCTCCGGCGAGTCGCCCCCGCCAGTAGGACAGCAGCCTTTCGAGCTCTTCACCCTGGAGCCACTCGCGCTGCCATGACGCGTAGTCGGGGTACTGAATGGAAAGCTCGGGAAGGATGGCGGGTCGGCCGGACCGAAGGCCGGAATAAAGCTGACCGAGCTCGCTGAAGAAGATCCCGAAGGTCCACCCGTCACTGACGATGTGGTGGATCGACAAGTGCAGGACGTGCTCCTCCGGGCCGAGGCGAAGCAGAAGGAGACGCCAGAGAGGCCCTGCTGACAGGTCGAACGGACGAGCGGATTCTTCCGAGAAAATGCGGGCGAGCTCCCGCTGACGCGTATCCGCGTCGAGGGAATCCAGCTCGCGTTCTTCCAGAGAGACGGCGGGAGCCGGTGACACCAGCTGATTCGGCGTCCCCTCGGCTTCGATGAAGGTGGTTCTCAGGGCCTCGTGGCGAAGGCAGATCGCCTCGAGGGCGCCAACGAGCGCCTCGTGATCCAGCTTCCCCCGGATCCGAAGGGCGCGGCTTATGTTGTACGAGGAACTTCCCGGCTCGAGCTGGTCCAGAAACCAGAGCCTTTGTTGCCCGAATGAGACGGGAAGCGGCCGACTTCGGTCGACGCGAGTGATAGGGGGCCGGGAGCGGGAGCTCGTCGCCGCCCGCCGCTCATCGATTCGCGAGGCCAGCCCCGCCACGGTCGGGGCCTCGTAGAGGCGTCGCAGCGGAACGTCGACTCCGAAGAGCTCCTCGACGCGCGCGATCACCTGAGTCGCCTTCAGGGAGTGCCCGCCGAGCTCGAAGAAGTCGTCGTCCGACCCGACGCGGTCAACGGAGAGCAGCCGCCGAAAGATCTCGGCGACCTTTTCCTCCGTTGCCGTGCGCGGAGCGACGAAGGGTTTTTCGAGTTCCGGACGAATCCCCCCGGGCGCCGGAAGCGCCTGCCGGTCGATCTTGGCGTTGCCCGTGAGCGGTAGAGCGTCGAGAGTGACGAAATACTGCGGCAGCATGTATTCGGGGAGGCGCTCGGCAAGAAAGGACCGCAAGGCCGCCGCCGAGGGACCATCAGGGCCGTTCGTGGCGAGATACGCAACGAGCTGCTGCTCTCCGTCCTGCCCGTCCCGAATGAGAACGGCGGCCTCCCTGACCTGCGGATGGTCGGAGAGCGCGGTCTCGATTTCGCCGAGCTCGACCCGGTATCCGCGGATCTTCACCTGATGATCGTCGCGACCCAGGAATTCCAGATCTCCGCGGGGTGTCCTGCGGGCGCGATCGCCCGTGCGGTAGAGCCTCCGCTCGCTGGATTCCGGACCGGCCCAGGGATCGGATACGAATCGCTCCCGATCGAGATCCGGTCTGCCGAGGTACCCGCGGGCGAGACCCACCCCGCCCAGATAGAGGTCTCCCACGACCCCTGGCGGGACCGGTTCGTTGTTCCGATCCAGAACGTAAGCCGAGGTATTCGCGATCGGCTTGCCAATGGAAACGAACCCTCCCGTACAGTCAGCCGGGCCCACGCGCTTGATCGTGGACCACACCGTCGCCTCGGTCGGCCCATAGAAGTTCCACAGCGGAACGTCCCACGAGACGAGGTCCGCCGCGAGGTCTGACGGGAGTGCCTCTCCCCCGCAGACGACGATGCGCAGCTTCCAATCCACGGCCCGAGACCTCGGATCCTTCCGCACTTCCGCCAGGCGGCGCGCCGCCGCCGGTGTCTGACTCAGGATCGTCACGCCTTCCCCGGCCAGAAGCCGCGCGAACTCGAGCGGCGTTTGCGTGGTTTCAACCGGCACGACGACGAGACAACCGCCGTGAAGAAGCGGGCCCCATAGTTCCCATACCGAGAGATCGAACGCCGTTGAGTGGAAGTTCGTCCAGACGTCGTTTTCCCCGAAGCCGAGGCTCTCGCGCGTTGCGGCAAAGAGGTTCGCCACGCCGGCATGCCGCACGAGAACGCCCTTTGGACGCCCTGTCGAGCCGGAGGTATAGATCGCGTAGGCCAGGTCGTCGGCACCGGCAAGCGGCACCAGATTTTCCCCACTCTGCCCGTCCAGCTCGGTTGCGATGAATTCGAAACACAAGGTCGTGAGTCCGCTATCCGGAAGCCTCGTCGAGGAAGAGTCGTCAGTCAGAACGAGCTTTGAGCCGGAATCCGCGAGGACGTAAGAGATTCGATCCTGGGGATAGGCGGGATCGATAGGGACGTACGCCGCTCCACACTTCAAGGTCCCGAGGATGCTGATCACCATCTCCAGTGACCGCTGGACGCAGATCGCGACCAGAGCTCCCGGACGAATGCCACGGTCCCGCAGAGCGTGGGCAAGCTGGTTCGCACGCGCATTGAGCTCGGCATAGGTCAGGCGATTCCCGCCATAAACGAGAGCGACCCTCTCCGGCCACGTCCGCGCGACTTCCTCGAAGATTTCAGGAATAGAGCGACGCGGAGCGGGAGGCTCCGAAGGGCCCCTGGATCCGGCAGCGATACGCTCGCGCTCTTCAGGAGTGAGAAGAGGAAGGCGCGAGATCGGCCGGCCCGGATCGGCGACGGCAGCGGCGAGCAGAGTCTGGAAATGCGAGGCGAAGCCCTCGATTGTCTCTTTCTCGAAAAGGTCGACGTTGAACTCGACCTCGAACGGCAGGGCACCTTCTTCGTCGCGCATGAAGACTGCGATGTCGGCGCGCGCTACTTCCCGCTCCGCGTCGCCCGGCGAGAACGTGAACATCGACGGCTTCCCCGTCGGGCGCGGGGTGTTCTCGAGCGCAAAGAAAACCTGAACGATCGGCCCGTGGCTGAGGGACCGCCGCGGTTGGAGCTTTTCGACTACTTTCTCGAACGGGACGTCCTGGTGGCCGTACGCACCGACTGTCACCCCGCGGACCCGTCGAAGCACCTCGCGAAAAGTGGGGTCTCCGGAGAGATCGGTCCGCAGCGCCAGCGTGTTCGCGAAAAGGCCGACCACCCTCTCAGTCTCCAGGCGATTGCGACCCGCGACCGGTGATCCCACGACGATGTCCTCCTGCCCGGAATATCTCGAGAGGACCACTTGAAACGCGGCAAGGAGCGTCATGAACAGCGTGACCCCCTCGCTCCGGCTGAACGCACGAAGGAGACCCACGACATCAGAACCGACAACGGACCGGATCCTCCTACCCACGGAGGTCTGGAGCGCCGGGCGCGGGAAATCGGTCGGAAACTCGAGAAGCGCCGGAGCTCCAGCGAGCTGCTGCCGCCAGTATCGGATTTCCTGCTCGAGCCGATCTCCCTGCATCCATTCTCGCTGCCAGACGGCATAGTCTGCGTATTGAATCTCCAGAGGCGGAAGGGGCGATGACTCGCCGCGCGAGAACGCGTCGTACACCTCCGCAACCTCACCGAACAGAATTCCCAGGGACCAGCCGTCCGAGACGATGTGGTGAATGGACAACAGGAACAGGTACTCGGCCTCGGAGAGCTTTAGGAGCGTCGTGCGAAAAAGCGGACCTTTCGCAAGATCGAACGGTTTTCGCGTGTCTTCCTGAACGTGGATCCGGGTCTCCCGGCTGCGCCGATCCGCTTCCACCCCGGAGAGATCGCGATAGGCGAAACTCACCGTCTCCTCGGAGGAGATTCGCTGGAAAGGTTCACCGCCCTCCGCGCCAAAGGTCGTGCGGAGCGTCTCGTGGCGGCGAACGATCTCTCCAAGGGTACGCTCGAAGAGCGCGACGTCGAGCCGCGCATGGATCCGCGCAACCCGCGAGATGTTATAGACGGCGCTCCCCGGCTCGAGCTGGTCCAGGAACCAGAGTCGCTGCTGTGCGAAAGACGCCGGGAAAACGAACGCGTCCGACGCTTCCGATTCGGCGAGGCTCTTCTCCGGTTCGTTTACCATGACTACGACCGCGTGCCATTGGGATCCGAATCCTTGACTCGGCGCGACTGACGATCCAGCCGGACAATCGGCGCGCTCGCGACGGTCGCGGGCTCTTGTTCGAGCACCCGCGCGAATTCCGCAATCGTCGGGGATCGGAACAACGTACTGAGCGGCAGGTCGACCGAAAAACCGTCGCGCACGCGCACCATCAGCCGGGTCGCCAGAAGCGAGTGACCACCCAGGTCGAAGAAGTTGTCGAAGACGCCCACTCGCTCGATTCCCAGGACCTGCCCCCAGATGCGAGACAACGCCTCCTCAACGGGATTCCGAGGAGCGACGAAAGAGTCACCGGCAGAGGTCCTCGACGGTTCTGGTGCCGGCAGGGCCTTTCGATCGATTTTCCCGTTGGGCGTCAGGGGGAGCGCATCGAGAAAGACGAAGGTCGCCGGGATCATGTGGTCGGGTAGCGTGATCTTCAAGAAGTCGCGCAGTTGAAGCACGGACAGTTGCGCACCGCCGCGCGCCACAACGTAGCCAACCAGACGCTTGTCTCCCGACTCCTCGCTTCGAGCCGAGACCACGCAGGCGTCCACTTCGGGATGTCGTGCTACCGCCGCTTCGACCTCACCGATCTCGATGCGAAACCCGCGGATCTTAACCTGATCGTCGAGGCGTCCAAGGAACTGAATGTCCCCGCCTGGCAGGAAGCGGCCCCGGTCGCCGGTTTTGTACATTCGCGCCTTGTCAGTCCGGAACGGGTCTCGCACGAATTTCTCGGCCGTCAGTTCCGGACGGTTGAGATACCCCCGCGCCAGGCCGGCCCCAGCGACGTAGAGGTCCCCGGGCAGTCCCACCGGGACCGGAACGCCCTGACCGTCCAGGATATAGACCTGAGTATTCGCGAGGGGGGTTCCGATCGGAACCGAGCCCGTGTCCGGCTTCACCTGGTGCCCCGTAGACCAGATCGTCGTTTCGGTTGGACCGTAGAGATTCCAAACCAGCAAGTTCTTGTCCAGCAACCGGTCGGCCAAGTCGCGTGAAATGGCCTCCCCGCCGCACAAAACCACGCGCAAACCCTCTCCCTGCCATCCCGCATCCAGGAGAAGGCGCCAACTCGTCGGCGTCCCCTGCATCATCGTCGCACCGCACTGGACAAGTTGATCCCGGAGAACTCTGCCGTCCAGAACGGTTTCCCGTGCGGCCACGGCGACACACGCACCCGTGACCAAAGGGAGATAAACCTCCAGCCCTGCGATATCGAAAGACAGTGTCGTGATCGCCAGCATCACGTCACCCTCTTGGGGGCTGAGCCCGTCCCGCATGGACAACAGGAGGTTCACGACGGACCGGTGTTCGACTGCGACCCCCTTAGGGGTTCCGGTGGATCCGGAGGTGTAGATGACATAGGCCAGGTTCTCGGCGCGGACGCCGCTCTGCGGTTTCTCTCCGCTCTCCCGGGCGATCTCGGACCAGTCCGCGTCCAACCGAACCCGATCAAAATCACCTGACGGAAGACTCTTTGCAAGGCTCTCCTGAGTCAGCACCACCCGCGCGGCCGAGTCCTCCAACATGAACGCCAGACGCTGCTGGGGATAAGAGGGATCCAGGGGCAGGTACGCCCCGCCTGTCTTCAAGATCCCCAATAACCCCACCACCATTTCCAACGAGCGCTCGACACAGAGCCCCACCAGGACCTCGGGACCTACCCCGCGCTTCTTCAAATATGCAGCCAGACGATTCGCACGCTCATTCAAGTCGAGATAGCTCAGCCGTTCCCCTCCAAAAACCACCGCGTCCGCCTGCGGCGTTCTCTCCACCTGTTCCTCGAAAAGGCCGTGCACCGTCTTGCCACGCGGATACTCCCTCGCTGTCTGGTTCCATTCCGCTACCACCTGCCGCCACTCCGGCTCAGGCAAGAGGTCGAGCTCTCCGATCGTGCGATCGGGGCTCCGGACGATCGAATCAATCAGAACTTCGAAACGCCCGAGCAAGCGCGTCAGAGTCTCTTCTCCGAAGAGATCCGAAGAGCAGATCACGGTCCACGACAGACCGTCCGCCGTCTCCCGCGCATGGAGCTCGAGGTCGAATCGGGACGTGCGCCTGGCCAGCTCGACCGGGGTCACGCGCGCATGGGAAAGTCGGAGCTCGGACGGCGGGGCGTTATGGAGAGCGAGGAGCACGTCGACCAGCGGGTTCTGACCCAGACTGCGCGTCGGCCGAAGAACCTCCACCAGCTTTTCGAACGGGACGTCCTGATGGGCGTAGGCGTCGAGGGCCGTCTCGCGCACCCGACGGACGAGCTCTCGAAAAGTGGGTTTTCCCGACAGGTCGCCTCTCACCACGACTGTGTTCGCGAAGAACCCTATGAGGTTCTCCAGCTCCGGTCGCTGCCGCCCGGCGACCGGCGTGGCGACGAGGATGTCGTCCTGACCCGTATGCCGCTGAAGAAATGCTTCGAATGCCGCCAGAAGAACCATGAAGAGCGTTGCGCCCTCGCTATGCGCCAAAGCGCGAAGTCCTTCGAGAACTCGCAACGGGACCATCCGTGTGCCATGGATGCCTCGAAAACCGGGTACGGCCGGCCGCGGGTTGTCGGTCGGGAAATCGAGCGGAGCCGCCCCGCCGAGTCGCCCTGCCCAGTGGGCGATCTGGTCTCTGGCCGCTTCGGTTTCGAGCCATTGGCGTTGCCAGTCGCAAAAATCGGAGTATTGGATGGGCAGAGGATCAAGTGAAGAAGGCCCGCCCGACGCAATGCCTTCGTAAACGGACGAGATCTCCCGGAAAAAGATCTCCATCGACCAGCCGTCCGTCACGATGTGATGCGCAGTCACCTGGAGGAGATGGTGCTCGGGGGCGAGACGGAACAGGGTCGCTCGAAGCAGCGGTCCGCGCGAGAGGACGAACGGTCGCTCCGCTTCCTCGAGGGCGAGCGCGAGAGCGGCCGCCTCTCGGCTGCTTTCCGGAATATTCTCGAGCCCGACGACGGGTAAGGAACTCGACGCAGCCGGACCGACGATCTGAACTGGCTGGCCGTCCCGGTCGCCGACCGTCGTTCGGAGCGTCTCGTGTCGGCCGACGACTTCTTCCAGAGCGCGCCCGAGCGAATCCGTCGCGAGTGCACCCTCGATGCGCATCGTTCGCGTTACGTTGTACCCGCCGGTGTCGGGAGCGAGCTGCTCGAGAAACCAGAGACGCTGCTGCGCGGAGGAGAGCGGAACGGGAACAGTGGACTCCGCACGCCGCGCAATCCGCCCTGGCCGGGACTCCGCCCGTCCCGCATCCCGGATTCGCTTCTCCAGAAGGGCGCTCTGAGCCACGGACAGCCGGGATTGGCGCGCGTCTGTCTCTTTAGTCAAGGATCGCCTTCCCGCCGAGAAAAGTCGACTCTCCGTGTCCGTCCACCGAGGCTTCCGCTGGAAGATCCCTCTCGACGTCGTCCAGGAGCGCCTCTTCGACCCTCGAAGCGAACAATCCGACTGTCGGGGCCTCGAACAGGGAACGCAGCGACAGGTCGAGGCCGAACGCCTGGCCCACGCGCGAGACAACCTGCGCCGCCTTGAGAGAGTGGCCGCCGAGCTCGAAGAAGTCGTCGTCTATGCCGACATGCTCCAGGCGCAGAACCGAGACCCAGATCGAGGCGATGACCTCCTCGATGGGGGTCCGCGGCGCAACGGGCGACTGGTTGCGATTCCTGGCCGCCAGATCGGGGGCAGTCAGCGCTGCCCGATCCACCTTCCCGTTGGGGGTCAGCGGCAGCTCACGCAGGAAAACAAACGCCGC
>JALYUA010000029.1 GCA_030854005.1 Acidobacteriota bacterium | reverse complement strand
GACTACATCAGCCCCGGCGCCCGGGACCGATCCGGAAGGGGATCGCAATGGGGTTCCGGCGATCCTTTTTGCCTTCGAGATGCCGGCGCCATTGACATACGATTCCACGCAATCCATGAAGTCCTTTTGTCAAACCGGGGCCGTCGGGCGGACGGTTCCAAAGAGGGAGACGCCATGAAAGATCGCCGAGAGAAACAGAATGGAACGGGGATCGGGCGACGCGAATTCCTGAAGGCCACGCTGGCGGCCGGCGCCGCGCTGGCGGCTCCGACGGTCTTCGTCCGCAGCGCTTTCGCGCAGGACCGCGTGCTGAAGGTCGTCCACTGGAAGCACTTCGTCCCCGACTACGACAAGTACTTCGACGTGTTCGCGAAGGAGTTCGGCGAAAAGAACAAGTGCAAGGTCGAAGTGGACTACGTCGCCACCGCCGACCTGCCGACGGCGATCGCCGCCGACATCTCGCGCCGCGGCGGCCACGATGTCTTCCACTTGAACGGCACGGGCGCCTGGCTCTACGACCAGATCCTCGTCGACGTGTCCGACGTGGCGAACCGCCTGGGCAAGGAGTTCGGCGGGTGGCTCCCGGAGGCGAAAGACATCGGCATGGTCCGGGGGAAGTGGCTTGCGGTCCCGTCGTGGTACATCGCCTATCCGTTCATCATCAACCGCGGCTACTTCAACCAGGTGGGCGCCGACTACACGGACAAGACCACGTGGCAGGACCTTCTCGTCTCCGGAGCGAAGCTCAAGAAAGCCGGCTATCCGTTCGGGATCCCCTACTCCCAGACCCCCGACTCGAACGACGATCTCCTGCCGCTCATGCTGTCCTTCAACGCCTATCTGTACGACAAGGACGGGAAGGTCAACTTCCGCAAGAAGGAGATCGTCGACGTCCTCAAATTCGGCGAACAGTTTTTCAAGGAGACGATGACCGACGAGGTGCTCTCCTGGGACGACACGTCCAACAACCGCTTCATCGCGTCCGGCAAGGGCTCGCTGGTATGCAACCCGATCAGCGCCTACCGCACGGCCGCGAAAGACAACCCGGACGTCTACAAGAACCTCGAGGTCGTCAAGACGCCTCTCGGCCCCGCCGGCCGGGTCAACGGCGCCCGCACGATGTCGTACGGCATCTACAACTTCTCCAAGGCGCAGGACCTCGGCAAGGAGTTTCTCTACGCGATGAACGCCGCGGGCCTGAAGGGCATGGAAGCGTCGACCGGATACAACCATCCGATGCTGAAGGCGTTCTGGAAGAAGCCCATGCCGGTTCTCGGGCAGGAGCCGAAGCTCGAGCTGCTCCAGGACTTCCAGAACGACGTGAAGTTCATCGGCTATCCGGGTCCCATGACGAAAACGGCGACGACCATGTACGCGAAGTTCATCGTCCCCACGATGTTCGCCGAAGTCGCCAAGGGCAAGTCGCCCCGGGCGGCGATGGAAGACGCGGAACAGAAACTGCGGGCGGTCTAGGCGGCCGTCGCCGTCCGCCCGGAGGCGGAAGGCGGCAGGCGAAAGGCGGGCGTGGAACGCGAAAGCGGGGGACCTCGGTTCCCCGCTTCGTCTCTCCGCACGAATGACTGACAACTGATGACCGATAACTGAACTGACGGCATGGCGGAAGTCGTCCTAGAGAAGGTCGAGAAGCGGTTCGGCGACGTCCGGGCGGTGGCCGGCATCGACCTCACCATCCGCGACAAGGAGTTCGTCATCCTGGTCGGCCCGTCGGGCTGCGGAAAGACCACGACTCTTCGCATGATCGCGGGCCTCGAAGAAGTCTCCGGCGGCGACATTCGGATCGGCGGCCACTCGGTCACGCATCTGCCTCCCCGCGACCGCGACATCGCGATGGTCTTCCAGAGCTATGCGCTCTATCCACACATGACGGTCGCGCGGAACATGTCCTTCTCGCTCCGCCTGCGCGGCATGCCGCGCGACCGGATCAACGAAAGGGTCCGCGAGGTCGCTCAGATCCTCGGCCTGGCGGAGCACCTCGACCGAAAGCCGCGGCAGCTCTCCGGGGGCCAGCGGCAACGGGTCGCCGTCGGAGCCGCGCTGTGCCGCCAGGCGGGCGTGCTGCTCTTCGACGAGCCCCTTTCGAACCTCGACGCGAAGCTCCGCGTCCACATGCGCACGGAATTGAAGAGACTCCACCAGAGCGTGCAGTCGACCATGGTGTACGTCACCCATGACCAGGTCGAAGCGATGACGATGGGCGACCGGATCGTGATCATGAACGCCGGCGTGATCTGCCAGGTCGGCACGCCGCTCGAGGTGTACGACCGGCCCGCGAGCCGGTTCGTCGCGGGATTCATCGGCAGCCCGCCGATGAACTTCTTCGAAGGCGAGCTCGTGGCCGACGGCCCGGGGGTCGCGCTCGCGCTCCCCGGCGACCTCGAGCTCCCGCTCCCCCGCCCGGAGCTCGCGTCGCGCGTGGGCCGCAAGGTCTCGTTCGGAATCCGTCCCGAGCACATCTCGGTGGCGCAAAGCGGCCGCCCGCTCTCGGACCTCGCGTGGGCCGCCGTCGCGAACCCGGCGCGGGTCCCCGCCGTCATCGAGGTCGTCGAGCCGCTGGGCCACCGCGTCGTGGTCACCGCCCGCGGCGAGGCGGGCACGTTTCAGATGGAGACCGAGATCCATGCCGGAGTGCGCCAGGGCGACCGGGTGGACCTGTGGTTCGACATGAACCGCGCGTATCTCTTCGACGGGGAGACGGAGGCGACGCTTTGAGCGCGGCGTCTCCTCCCGAGCCGCTTCCCGCGAACTCTGAGCCGCCGCGGCGGCCGCGCGCGCGACTCTTCGACCGGGAGGCGCCGCTCGGTTACGCGCTCGTTTTGCCCGCCGCGCTCTACCTCGCGCTCTTCATCGCGTACCCGTTCGGCATGTCGATCTACCTCTCTCTTTCGGACGCGCAGGCGGGCAACCAGAAGTGGAGCTACATCGGGACGGCGAATTACTCGAAGATCCAGAGCTACGACCTGCTCGCGAACGATTTCGTGATCGGCCGGTTCCCCTCGGAGGCCGCTGCCCGTGCCTTCCTCGCCGGCCGCGTTGGCTTCAAGGTCGAGACGTCCGCCGCTCCGGGCGGCGGGTCGCGCGCGTCGATCGCGGCCTCCGGCCACTCCATTCCTCTGCTCGACATGGCCAAGGAGGATGACGCTTCTTTTGCCGCTTCGACGATCCTCCAGGACACCGACTGGACGGTCCGTCCCGCCGGCGGTCAGGCGGAGGTCGTCGCCCACGCGAAGGAATCCGCCATCACGCTCGGGACGTTCGAGACCCGCGCCGCCGTGGACCTCGCCGCGAAGAAACTGCTCGTGCCGGCCACGACGCGCGTCGACATCCATGGCACCGGAGTCCTTCAGGACCCGAACTTCCTCCTCGCTCTGAAAAACACGTTCAAGTACACGTTCGGCACCGAGATCCTGAAGCTCCTGATCGGCGTGCCGTGCGCGCTGCTCTTGAATCGGAAGTTCGGCGGGCGGCGCCTGCTGCGCGGGCTCGTCGTGATCCCGTGGGTCATCCCCATCGCCATCAGCGCGCAGGCGTGGCTCTGGATCCTGGACTCGACCTACAGCGTCATCAACTGGTGCCTGGTGCACTGGGGCTTTCTCTCCCCGCAGCACATCATCAACTTCCGCGGCGACAAGGACTTCGCGATGCTGTCCGTCATCGCGGTGAACGTCTGGCGCGGCTTCCCGTTCACGACGATCATCATCCTGGCGGGGCTGACCGCGATTCCTGACGAGATCCTGGAGCGCGCGAAGCTCGAAGGAGCGAACGGCTTTCAGCGCTTCGTGCACATCATTTCGCCGATGGTGAGGCCGATCCTGATGGTGTCCCTCCTGTTCTCGGTGATTTTCTCGTTCACCGACTTCAACACGATCTGGATCATCACCAAGGGGGGCCCCTACGACCAGACGCAGGTGCTTGCGACGTACGCGTACCAGCTCGGCGTGAACGCGGGTTTCCTCGGGAAGGGTGCCGCGACGTCCCTCTTCATGTTCCCGATCATGGCCATCATGGTGTTCTTCATGCTCCAGTTCCTGCGGCGGGAAGCGTGAGCTCGCGCGGCTATCTCTTCTGGCGCAGGATCCGGCCGTCGCTCGTTTCCTACGCGGGCCTCGCGCCGTTCCTCGCGTTCGCGCTGTTCCCTTTCTACTGGATGCTGATCACGTCTCTGAAGGCGGACCCGAACCTCTACGACCTGAAGCGCAACCCGTTCTGGTTCTCGAGCGTGGACGGCAACACGCACCGGCCTTACCACAAGGACATCATCGTTCCGGCGTCGTTTCCCGAGGGCGTCATCCAGTGGAAGGTGACGGCGGGGGCCGCGACGACCCGGAGCGACAGCGTCCAGAACCCGGAGCCGATCGCGTTCATTGGAGAGCGCAAGGTCGAGAGCCCCGTCGACGGAAAGCTCGCCGCGATCCGCGTGCCTTCCGGAGCGATCGCGCACCCCAACGAGGTGATCGGATTCATCGAGGTGGCGAGCCCCAGCCTGACGCACTACCGGTATCTGGTCTCGACGCCCTTCTACCGCTGGCTGCGGGTCAGCCTGATCACCGGCTTCGTCGTGATGCTGATCACCCTCCTTCTCGCGGTCCCCGCCGCGTACGCCCTCGCGCGGCTGGACTTCCGCGGCAACCGGATGCTCGGGATCGTGATCTTCCTGACGTACCTGATCCCGCCGACCATCCTCTTCATCCCGTTCTCCCAGTTCGTCGGCGCCCTGAAGATCGACAACACGATCTGGTCGCTCATCCTGACGTACCCGACGTTCACGGTCCCGTTCTGCACGTGGCTGCTCATGGGCTTCTTCCGGAGCGTCCCGAAGGAGATCGAAGAGCGGGCTCTTCTGGACGGCGCGACGCGGATGCAGATGCTCCGGCTCGTCGTCATCCCGGTGGTGCTGCCCGGGATCATCACGGCGGCGATCTTCGCGTTCACGCTGTCCTTCCAGGAGTACGTCTACGGGCTGACCTTCATCAGCTCGACCGTCAACCGCACGCTCCCCGTCGGCATCACGGTCGACATGGTGCGCGGCGACGTCTATTTCTGGGGACCGCTCATGGCCGCCGCGGTGCTCGGCTCGATCCCGGTCGTCATCGTCTATGCGCTCTCGCTCGACTACTTCATCTCCGGGATGACGACGGGAGCGGTGAAGTGATTCGCGCTTGCGGGCGCTAATCTCGCGTGAACGCAAAAGGATCAGCCCCCCGAGGTGCTCGCTTGCCGGCCCGGCGCCCGTTCGGCCTTGTGGCTCCGGTGAACACTCACGACGGTGCGACTCGCCCGTCTCAAGCTGGAGGATCCAATTCCGCGATGAGTACTTGAGGAGGCCGAGTAAGAACTATTGGTGGAGCTGAACGGGATCGGACCGTCGACCTCCTGAATGCGATTCAGAGGCCAGCCAGTGACGTCCTACGCGCGTTGTAGTCCTGATCCGCCGCGGCCGCTCCGCTGCTCGATCCGGGTGACGAAACGCTGTAAGCGCGGTTGGCCTTCGGAGCGGGCATACGAGACAAATCTCACCTTGGCTTGCGGCTTCGAATCCCTGGCATTCCGGTTCAAGAGGCGCGCCTCTCAAGCGCTTTCGGCGGTTGGAGAAGAGGTGTCTCCGATTGAGCCTCGGTAGTGGCCGCTCGACGCCCGGGAGTCTCGGCGAACGAGTTCCTCGCGACGGCGCTGAGTCGCTCAGGTAGCCGCTCCTGACTCTCATCCCATCGCGTGGCCTCCGGATAGGATTCCCGCGTGGAGCATCATCTCGACCCCGAATTTCTGCTCGCCTTCGCGGCGGCGCTCGTCGGCGCCAAGCTCTTCGGAGAAATCGTCGAGAGGTTCGGTCAGCCCGCCGTTCTGGGCGAGCTCCTCGCGGGAGTGGCCCTCGGGCCCTCTGTTCTTGGTCTCGTGCCGGTTTCGGAGGGGATCTTTCTGCTCGCCGAGATCGGTGTGATGCTCCTGCTCTTCGAAGTGGGCCTCGAGACCGATCTCGGGGAGCTCGCCCGCGTGGGAGGCCCGGCCGTGCTCGTCGCGCTGCTCGGGATGGTGCTCCCTTTCGGAGGAGGCTTTCTGGTGATGAGGTTGCTCGGCTACCCGACGCTTGCGGCGGTTTTCGTCGGCGCGGCCCTCATGGCCACGTCGATTGGCATCACAGCAAGGATTCTCGGGGAGTTGAAGGTACTGGCGACCCGGGAGGGCCAGATCATTTTGGGAGCGGCGGTGGCTGACGACGTCCTCGGGCTCGTGGTTCTCGCGGTCGTGAGTCAGATCGCGGACCGAGGAGCCGTCGGGAGCTGGACGGTCGCCAAAGCGACCGGGCTTGCTATCGGTTTTCTGGCGGCGGCGCTCCTGCTCGGGATTCCGGTCGGAAAGCGGCTCGTCAGGGTCGTCGATCGCGCCGCCGTGCGTGGCATTCTCGTCGGAACCTCGGTTGCTCTGGCTCTGCTGCTGGCCTTCGCAGCCGCGAAGGCGGGCTCGGCGCCGATCATCGGAGCGTTTGCCGCCGGACTCGTGCTCGCCCGGACCAACCGCCGTCACGAAATCGACACCGCATTGAAGCCGATCGTGGACATCTTCGCACCGCTCTTCTTCGTTTTCGTCGGAGCGCAGGTGAACGTGGCCTTGTTGAACCCCGCCGTCGCCGAAAACAGGGCTGCGCTCCTGCTCGCGCTCCTGCTCACGGTCGTCGGGTTTCTCGGCAAGATGGCCTCGGGTTGGGGCGCCTGGGGAGGAGTCCGGCGCGCCTTCATCGGAGCGGGAATGGTTCCGCGCGGTGAGGTCGGCCTCATTTTCGCGTCCATCGGACGCTCCACGGGAAGCCTTCCCGAGCGTGTCTTCGTTGCGCTCGTTCTGACCGTCTTCGCGACGACGTTCCTCGCGCCGCCGCTCTTGAAGATCCTGCGGCCGCGGCCGATGAAACCGGCCGCGCCGGCGGCCGATTAGATCACGGCGCCCGGACTTCGACGCCTTTCGGAAGAAAACTCCACCGGAAGCGTCTCGAGCCCGCGCAGGACCAATCCGCGCCGCCAGCGCAGCGCCTCCGGCGCGACGGCCAGTCGCAGGCTCGAAATGCGCCGGAGCAAGGTGTCGAACGCGATCTGTCCCTCCAGGCGCGCGAGCGGCGCGCCCAGGCAATAGTGAACGCCCAGGCCGAATGCGAGGTGCCTGTTCGGCTCGCGTGCGATATCGACCGCGTCGGGGTCCGCGAATTGTCGCTCGTCCCGGTTCGCGGAGGCGAGCACCGCGTAGACGAGGGATCCTCTCGGGATCGTCACGCCGGCGATCGTCACGTCTTCGCGCGCGAACCGCTCGGTCGCGGTCTCCAGCGGGCCGCTGTGCCGTAACAGCTCTTCCACCGCTGATCGAATCAGTCCGGGATCTTCTCGCAGCTTCTCCATCTGATCGGGATACTCGAGGAGCGCCAGCGTGCCGTTCGCGATCAGGTTTACGGTCGTCTCGTGTCCGGCAATGAGGAGAAGGAAAACCATCGCCAGAAGCTCATCCTCACTGAGCTGTTCGCCCGCCTCTTCGACCTGAACCAGAGCGCTCACGAGATCGGCGCGAGGTCTGGCCCGGCGAGCCTTCACGAGATGGCGGATATAGCGCAGGAACAGCACGGCGCTCGGGATGGCCCGGATCATTCGCCAGCCGGAGGGATTGGACTGAACGATGGCGGCAGACCAGCGATGGAACTTGTGGCGATCCTCGACAGGAACCCCGAGCATCTCCGCAATGATAGTGGTCGGGATCGGCAAGGCGTAATCGCGGACCAGATCCATTTCTCCCCGCGCAAGGGAGCGGTCGAGAAGGTCCTCCGTGAGCTTCTGAATGCGCGCGCGCGCCTGCTCGACCACGCGGGGCGTGAACGCCCTCTGGACCAGCGAGCGCAGCCGCGTGTGATCCGGCGGATCCACGTCCAGCATGTTGCGCGCCAGCGGTCGAAAGATGCCGGGGACCCACGGCTGTTTCGCCAGGACTTTCGACCTGTCCTTCGCAAAACGATCGTCCTTCAAGACCGCGGCGACGTCATCATACCGCGTCACGAGCCAGGCAACCTGTTTGTCCGGTAAACGAACCGGGCAAACCGGCTCCTCGGCGCGCAGCCGCGCGTAAAACGGATACGGGTTGGCCTTGAAGGCAGAGCTCGCGATGTCCAGGCTGCGCATCAGGATTATCAGGCGGCCGTGCCCGGATGGCGCTTTCGCGACTCGGGGCCGCGAGAGGCCAGGACCCGGGCATGAGGTCGGCTGAATGACAGTTCACACCTCCCGATCGGATAAGCGCTCGGGAGAGATCCCGGTCAGACCTCGGGCGTCCCCGGGCCCTCGCTCCTGGCTGCCCGCGGGCGGCGCAAGACCCGCTCGGTCAGGCTGCCTTGCCGGACGGTCACCCCCGAACGGGTCAGCTCGCCGAAGGGGACGTCCATGCGGACATCCAGTCCCGCCGACTTCGACAAGCCGATTTTCTGGCTCGCGTAAACGCTGCGGTGACCCACGATGAGAAAGGCAGTTCCGGCCGCCAGCGCCGCGTAGACGCCGAGCCCAACGGGCAGCAACTCCATTCCCATCACCGCCGCCGCGATCGGCGTGTTCGCAGCCGCGGCCACGAGGGCAACGAAACCAAAGGCGGCGAAGGCGCCAACCGGCAGATGGAAAACGCGCGCCAGGGCGGCTCCGCTCGTAGCGCCGACGAAAAAGAGGACCGTGATGATGCCGCCGCTTCCGCCCGTCTCGAGCGTGACGGCGGAAGCGATGATCTTCCAGAGAAAGGCGAGCAGTGCGATCTGCGCCGTGCCCGACAGGGCGGCTTCGATCGTTTCGGTTCCAAGCCCCGCATATTGTGCGCCCGCCAGTTGATAGAAGAGCGCCAGGAAGATCCCGCCGGCCGCTGCGACGCGATAGGGGTAATGCTCGAATCGCCTGAGCCCCTTCTCGAGCGCCCGCATG
>JALYUA010000017.1 GCA_030854005.1 Acidobacteriota bacterium | reverse complement strand
GACGCCCGCGGCCCAGAGCACGGTTCCCGCGGACAGCGTCTCGCCAGCGACTCGGACTTCGTGCTCGCGAATGTCCTCGACCGCGTGTCCCGTGCGAACCTCCACTCCTTTGCGGGTGAGGACCGCCTCGGCCTTCGCGGACGTCTCCGGCGTGTAGGCGGGGAGAATGCGCGGGCCGGCCTCGACCAGGACGATCCGCGCCTCGCGGGGATCGATGGCGCGAAAGTCGCGGACGAGAACTTCCCGCGAGATCTCGGCGATCGCCCCGGAGAGCTCGACGCCGGTCGGGCCCGCGCCGACGACGACGAAGGTCAGGAAGCGCCTCCGCTTTTCCGGGTCCGGCTCCCGCTCGGCGCGTTCAAAGGCCAGGAGGATCCGCCGGCGGATCTCGAGCGCGTCTTCCAGGCTCTTCAGGCCCGGCGCGAACGGCTCCCAGTCGTCGTGTCCGAAGTAGGAGTGCCGCGCTCCCGTGGCGACGATCAGGTAGTCGTAGGGGAGAAGCCCGTCGGCGAGAATCACCTCGCGCTTTTCCGGATCGATCGAGACCGCGTCGGCGAGGAGCACCTCCGCGTTGCGCTGGTGGCGGAGGATCGCGCGGATGGGATACGCGATGTCGCCGGGGGACACGACCGCCGTGGCGACCTGGTACAGGAGCGGCTGAAACAGGTGATGGTTGCGGCGGTCCACGACCGTCACTCGGACGGACGCGCCGTTCAACGCGCGCGCCGCCGTGAGACCTCCGAAGCCCGACCCGATCACGACGACGCGCGGATCTCCCATCGCGGTCAACGCGCGAAGACGTCCTCCACCGGGACGACCCGCACCGCCTCCGTCCGCACGGCGAGCTTCCGCGCCCCGACCGCCTTGTCCTCGTCGAGCAGCTCCTTCGGCTTTTCCGCGTCGTACTGGATCGGCGAGAACGCGTCGGCGACGAGCCGCTCCCGGAGGCCGGCCGCGTTCTTCGTCACGATCACGAAGGAGAGATCTTTGAACGAGATGTGCCGGCGGATGGCGGCGTTGACGTCCTCGAGCTTCAGGGCGGCGAGCTTCTCGCGCATGGTCGCGGCGAACTCGCCCGTCCCGTAGAACTTGGAGTCGAGGGCGTAGCCGAGCTGCTGGTTCTGCGTGGCGGTCATCACGAAGACGTTCTTGCGCAGGTACCCGCGCGTCTTCTCGAAGTCTTCGGCCGACATGCCGTTTTCCACGAGCTTCTGCAGCTCGTGCAGCGCGAGGCGAATCGCCATGTGGGCGTTGACCGGAACCACGGGTCGGATCCAGACCTCGAAGAGCTGCGCGCGGCGCGCCACGTTGGGATTGGGGAGCATCGCGAACATGCCCCCGGGGAACGCCTCGATGTACGCGTAGTCGCCGTAGTTCATCCCCCGCGCCTCGCGCAGCCTCTGATAGAGGTGAGAGGTGGAGGAGCGATGCTCCCCGAGCCAGGCGCGGGCGACGGACAGCGCCGCGAAATCGGGGTGCGAGCGGGTGACCTCGATCGCGCGTCCGAACGAGATCGCGGTGGCGCGCGTGTCTTTTTCGATGATCTGAAACTCGAGGCCGCTCGGCTTGCGGCCGGCGATCTCGATCCTGGAAGGCGCCGCTCCGTCGGGCAGCTTCGAGAGCTCGGAACGGAGTTTTGCGAGAAGCTCGTCCGGCACGGCGCCGTTGGCTCCGATCGTCAGGTTGCCCCGCGTGTAAAAGGATTTCCAGAACGCGCGGACGTCGTCAGGCGTCAGAGCGCCGATCCCCGCGAGCGTGCCCAGAACGGGATGGCCATAGGGGGTCCCGGCGAAGAGATCGTCCTGAAGGGCCTCCTTGGCGAGCTCTTCCTCATTGTCGGAGCGGAGGTCCTGCCGGAGGGTGTTGCGCTGTCCATCCCGCACGCGCTGGAAGTCGTCGTCCCGCATCCCGGGGTCGAGAAGCATCGGCAGCACGATGTCGAAAAACGGTTTCCAGTTGTCCCGGTGGATGCGAAGGGTGAAGGTCACCGTTTCCTTGTCCGTCTGGGCGTTGAAGCTTCCGGCGATGGGATAGAACGCCTTTCGGATCTCGTCGATCCGCATTGCCTTCGAGCCCGCGTCCGACACCATCGAGGCCGCGAGCGCGGCGAGGCCTTCCTTGCCCTTCGGGTCGCGCGCGGACCCCGCCTGGAACTGGAGCTTGAGCATCAGCTGCGGCAGCTCCGATTTCTGCAGGATCACCGGGAAATCCGATGCGGCGGCGGACGCGCCTCTCGAATCGGCCGGCGCGAACGACGCCAGCGACGGGGTCGCCGCGATCGCCGCCGGCATCGCGTCCTGCGAGAGTGTCGTCACGACGAGGCGCGGATCGGTGAAGTACTCGTTCGCGGCCGCCTGGAGGTCCGCGGCGGTCAGCGTCGAGAGCCGGCGGTAGAACGCGTTCAGCGTCGAATAGGAACGGCGGTACCGGACGAAGCGGGCGAGAGTCGCGGCGATGGTGTCGGTGTTGTCCAGGGTGCGGGCGAAGGAATACCGGACGTTCGACTTGGCCTCGCGGAGCCGATCCTCCGACACCGGCGAGGCCTTCGCGGCCGCCATCGTCTTCAGGATCGCGTCGCGGACCGCGGCGGCGTCGCCGATCTTTTTCACCCGGGCGGAGATGATGGGCAGCTCCGGGTCGATGTTGGTCGGCTTGAAAGCCCCGAGTTGGTCGACGATCTGTTCCTGCTGCACCAGCCGCCTGTAGAGGTCCGACGTCGGGCCGAAGTAGAGATCGAAGAGCATGTGAATCGAGGCGAAGTCGGGCTCGGTTTCCGAGAACGCGGGACCGTGGAACCCGACCCACACGATCGGAAGGGTCGGGCTCGTCCAGGGAACGTGGGCGTAGACGGGACCGCGGGGCGCGGGCTCCGCGGGGATGGTGACGTCGTTGGGGCCGCCCTTCCAGCCGCCCCAGTGTTTCTCGACGAGCCGCAGGACCTCGGGAGGGTTCACGTCCCCGGCGACGATGACGGTCGTGTAGGCGGGCCGATACCAGCGTTTGAAGAAGGTCTTCGAATACTCGAACTGGTTCGGCATGTCCTCGATGTCCTTGATGTAACCCATCGTGGTGTGCCGGTAGGTGTGCGTCGAGAAAGCGCTCTCCCGCTGGACTTCTTCCATCTTCGAGAGAGGATTGGCGCTGTTCTTGTTGTATTCGCCGAGGATGGCGCGCGCCTCGGTCTTGAACCCTTCCACCGAGTAGTCGAGATTCCGGAAGCGGTCCGCCTCGACCTCGAGCATCGTCTCGAGGTCTTCCTTGGAAAACGTCGTGTAGTAGTTGGTGAAATCGTCGGAGGTGGATGCGTTCTGGCGGGCGCCGACGCGCGTCAGGATGGCCTGGTACTTGTCCGCCGGATAAGCCTTCGTCCCGCGAAACATCATGTGCTCGAAGAAGTGGGCGAACCCCGACTTGCCGGGCTCGACCTCGTTTCGCGAGCCGGTCTGCACGGGTATCTGCAGAGACACGATGTTCGGAAAACCTGTCGGGACGACGATGACCTTGAGGCCGTTCGGCAGGGTCTTCTCGACCGCCGCGAACGGCAGCACGTCGCTCGAGGCCGTCTTCGCCGCCGTCTTGCCGCGGGGTTTGGGCGCCGGAGACGCATTCGTCGCCATCAGGGCCAGCAGAATAAAGGCAAGCGCGCGGAATCGCCGCATGAAAGCTCCTGTAAGAAGAGGAGAAGCTATCAGCTCTCAGCCGTCAGCTTTCGGTCGTGCCCGAGGTCGGATGGGCCATTCGAAAAGCTTCGACCGATCACGGAAAACTCAAGACGGAACAGCTCCTTCTCGCCTGGCGCGGATCCTGATCTGCGCGGCGGGAAGGCGCGGTTCAGCGCGATGGAATGATCGGGATTCCGACCGTGGTCATCCACCGTCGGGCCGGAAGAAAACTGCCAGGCGCGGCCGTCGCGGGCGCTGTCTCCGGTCTTCCGGACGGAGGTCGATCCGGGGTTTTCGATCGGCCGGACTCTCGGTCGTTCGAACGACGGGGCTCCACCGCGCGATCCTCAGGGACGCGATGCTGATCCGGATGTCTGCTGGCGTACCAAGAAAATCGAGATCCGGGAGTGCGAATAGGCGTCCAGGACGGTCGATTCGTGCCTGTGATCCAATATTCCCTGATTCGAGGTTCACCCGGTATCTTCCGGGTCTTTGGCGAAACAGGAGATCCATCATGTCGTCGAACCCCACCCCCGCGCGTGTTCCGGAGCGTCAGCCTGCCTCGAGCCCCGCTTCGGTGCCGTCCACGTCACCCCTGCCGACTGACAATGCGTGGCGTTTTCCGATTCGGCTGTCGGGCAGCATTCCGAATTAAGCCGGTCCTCGTTGACCTCCAGAGGGCGCACATGTACGCTCTCTTTTTTGGCAGGCCCTCAGATGACCTCAGCACAAGACGCCGCAGAGGTTTTCCGCGCGACGCGGCCAGCCGTTCATTCGGCGTTGCTCTTGTACTTCGGTCTCTCTGAAAACGCATGCGTCGAGGCGGAAGCAAAACTGTTTCAGTGGTTCAGTCGGTTCGTTCTCCGTCACTCGTGTGACCAGCTCTCGAAGAGGACCTTGACGAAACTGCTGGTAACGGCCTCCTGCCAATACGGCCGCTCCCTTCAGGCATCACCAGAAACCTCTCGCGGCTACGGCCCGACGCAGAGAGCTCAGCCCGAGTACCTCGCGGTCGCCTCGGCGCTCGCCTCTGAGCTCGATCGCGAGTTGCTCTCTTGGTAGCCGGGCGCCTCCTTCCGTTCAGGTCCAAGTCGGTCGTCGCGGCGTCGGTGACTTCGACAGCCGAACGAGTCTTGAGCGTGCCTCCGGAAGAGCGCCGGACACGAGAGGGCGAGATCGCCCTTGAGGAGCCGGACACTCTTCTCGGTATCGCCTCGGCGCTTCGCGACAGTCTCGAGGGCGCACCTGCCATCGTGCTGTCCGAGGCCGAGTGGTTCTATCGTTTTGTGAAAGATCCGGTCAGACCGATAGGCCTTTTCGACGAGCGCGAGTATTTTCTGGGCGAATTCGCCTTACTCGCTGGCACGGCCAGCCGAATCGTCGGACGTCGTGACGACGCCCGACGATGGTACGACCGCGCCGAGTACAATTTTCGGCTGACCGTCAACAGCGTTGCCGATTCGTGTCGAGTCTCGTATCAGCGGCTGGCGTTGACGCTCGAGGAACGTCACTACTC
>JALYUA010000009.1 GCA_030854005.1 Acidobacteriota bacterium | reverse complement strand
GCTCTCGCGCGCGATCAAGCGTCCGGTCCAGGTCGTCTGGACCCGGCGGGACGACTTCGAGAACGATCGGTTCCAGCCGGCATCGATAAGCGCCCTGTCGGCGGGACTCGATCCCGCGGGCCGGTTGATCGCCTGGTCTCACAAGATGACGAGCTTCCACCTGACGATGTTCGGGCCGTACGAGGAGGGCAACGTGGACCCGGACAGCGAGAACCCGTGGGGCGCCTTCGACTGCCCCTACGAGATCCCGGCGCTCTCCGCGGCGTCGGCTGTGGCGAGATCTCCCGTGCCGACGGGGGCGTGGCGCGCGGTCGACTATCCGCCTTCGGTGTTCGCCCGCGAATCTTTCCTGGACGAAGTCGCCGCGGCCTCGACCCGCGATCCGGTCGCGCTTCGGCTGGAGCTCCTGAAGAGCCCGGAGGTCGTCAAGATCGGATCGGGAGAGGTCGACCGGCGGCGTCTCTCCGCGGTGATCGCGCTCGCGGCGGAGAAGGCCTCCTGGTCGACGCCTCTCCGCGCGATTCCCGGCCGGAGAGTGGGCCGCGGAATCGCCGCCAACGTTTACCACGCGCGGACCCACATGGCGCAGGTGGCGGAGGTGTCAGTCGGAAAAGAAGGCGACGTGCGGGTTCACCGGGTCGTCTGCGCGGCCGACTGCGGTCAGGTGATCAACCTCTCGGGAGCGGAATCGCAGGTCGAAGGCGCCATCGCGTGGGGGCTCTCCGCCGCATTGAAGACGGAGATCACGTTCCGCAACGGACGCGTCGAGCAGCACTCCTTTCGCGAGTTCCCGGTCCTGCGCCTCTCAGAAATGCCCTCCGTAGAAACCCACCTGATCGCGAGCGGCGTCGGACCCTCCGGGATGGGCGAGCAACCGGTCCCGCCCATCGGCCCGGCAGTCGCCAACGCCGTCTTCGCGGCCACCAGGCGGCGGATACGGAAGCTGCCGATACGCCAAGAGGACCTCGTCGGGAGCGGATAGGCGGGAGAGGGGAGGCGGAAAACGGAAATTCAGACGGGGAATCGGACTCTGAACTCTCAACTCTCAACTTACCCTTCAACTCGGGTTTTCGATGATCCTCAAATCGCACGTGTGGCGTTCGACACGCGGGTAGACCAGGGTCTTTCCGTCGGCGCTGACCGAGAAGCCGGGCCAGCCCTGCGCGGAAAGGGAAGCCAGGTGGGTCGCGTGGCCACCGAACGGGAGAAAAACGACTCCCGGGTCCGGATGGTCTCCGCAGAGCTCGCGATAGTAGAGACCCGCCGCCGTCACCTGCCAGTTCGCCCAGTCCTCCGGCGCGAGAGACGCGACGACGCGCTCCGGGGCGGCGCCGCCGGCCTGCTTCCAGATTCCGGGGGCGTCGGCGCGCGTGTAGAAGAGCGCGGATCCGTCGGGCGCCTCCTGCGCGGCGTAGCCGCCGTCGCCGGTCGCCGCCGTGAGAGCACCCGTGGCCAGGTCGAGCCGCCACACGCGGGAAGCGCCGGACCGTCGCGACGCGAAAAAAATCCCCCGGCCGTCGTGGGACCAGGACGGCGCCACGGCGTCCGCATCGCCCGTCAGCAGCGCCTGCGGGACTCCTCCCGACGACGCGATCGTGTAGAGTCGGGCGCGGACGCCCTCCCGCGCGGAGAAGACGAGCCGGCTGCCGTCGGGTGACCACCGCGGGCTCTCGATGCGGGCGCCGCGGAACGAGGTGATCCGCACGGGAGCTCCCCCGCTCTCGCTCACGACCCAGATCTCGTGGCTTCCCGAGCGCGTCGACACGAAGGCGACCCGCCGGCCGTCGGGCGAGACGTTCGGCTCGAAGTCCCATTCGTCCGCCGCCGACGTCAGGCGAAAGGGGGCGGCGCCGGCCGCCGTCGGGACGCTCCAGAGACCGACCTCGTAGGTCCAGCTTTCGTAGGCCATGAGGTTGCGGCTCCGGGCGACGGAGGGGTGCTTCATCTTCGCTCCGCCGCCGGCCACGAACGTCGGCGTTCCGCCGGCCGCCTTGACCCGCCAGACACTGTAGATGCCGGCGCGGCTCGACGAAAAAAGGACGCTCCGTCCATCCGGCGCCCACTCGAGGCCCATCAGGTCGCGGTCGTCCGACGTCAGACGGACGGGATCTCCGCCCTGCAGGGAGACGCGGTAAATGTCGCCGACGCCGTCGGTCACGTTGCGGCAGAAGGCGATCTCGCGCCCGTCGGGGGAGAACGCGGGAGACGTGTCGCCGAGAAGCCCGGGCGGAGGCGCCGTCACCCGGCGGCGCTCCAGCGTTTCGGGAGCGAGCAGCTCGATCCGCAGCGAAGAGGTCGGCGCGTCGCGCACTGGCAGGGCAAGCCACCGGCCGTCGGGAGACCAGGCGAGCCGTCGGTAGTCGCGATCGCCGCACGGCGCGAGCGGGCGCTCGGCGCCTCCGAGCGCGGAGACGATCAGGATCCGGCAATCGGACCCGCGAGACCGGGTGAACGCGATCCGCTGCCCGTCCGGCGACCACGCCGGCGTCCGGTCCTCGAACCCGGGCGCGGTCGTCAGACGGAGCGGCGCGTCGCCGTCGACCATCTGCACGTAGAGGCTGTGCGCTTCCCCGGCCCCGCCGTTCCACGCGAACGCGACGCGGCTGCCATCCGGAGAAACCGCGGGGTCCCGCTCGTCGCCGGGCGTGGTCGTCAGCGGCCGCACCCGCATCGCCGGCGCGGGAGAAGGCAGCCGGCGCAGCACGACGACGAGAGCCGCGCCGACGAGCGCTGCCGCGAGGGCGGCGCCGATCGCCCGGGCGCGCCGGCCCGATCCGGGAGGTCCGGGGAGGAGGACCGCCTCGTCCCGGGCGGCGGGAGAAGCCAATTCCGGTGCCGCCGGGAAATCATCGCCTCGATGCCCCGCCTTCTGTCCCGGGGCGGCGAGGACCGGGGGAGCGGGCAGCGGGACCGGCTCGACCGCAGCGATCAGGCGGTACCCGGATTTGCGGATCGTCTCGATCACCCTTGGCGCGGAGGGCGTGTCCCCGAACGTGCGCCGCAGCTCGCCGATGGCGCGGGTCAGGACGTCTTCCGTCACGAAGGCGCTGTCCCAGACCTCCCGGAAGAGCTCCTCTTTCGTGACGACCTCGCCGGGCCGCGACGCGAGCAGAAGCAGCACGCTCATGACCTTCGGCTCCAGAGTCGTGGGTCCGAGCGCGGAGACGACGCGGTTCAAGGCGGGCTGCACGATCTGACCGTCCAGGGAAAAGTCCCCGGCCCGCGGCGCCCGGGCGGCGCCTGCCCTGTCCCGCGGCTCGACGCTCAGGGGGTCTTCACTGCTGGATTCTACGCGGCGGGCGCTCCGAAGTTTGGCGGCCGGTCCTCCCCCCGCCGCGCTCGGATAACATTCGCGCTTCCAAAACAGGAGGCCGCGTGCGCAAGACTCCGAGGGCTTCGATGCCGCTGTTGCTCTGGGCCGCTCTGGCGTCGCCGTTCGCGGTGGCGGCCGATGACGCACCGCCCCCGAAGACCCCGCCGGTGAAGGCGCCGACGCAGGAAGCGGCCAGGCCGCTGTCCAAAGAAGAGGAGCTGCGCCGCTTTCATCCCCGCCGCGCGGGGACGGATGTCGCCGCCCGCGCCCGGGCCGCCGCGCAGCGCGAAGCGATGGAGAAGGCGTCGCTCTTCAACGCTCTGAAATTCCGAAACGTCGGGCCCGAGAGCCAGGGAGGACGGGTGGTCGATCTGGCCGCGCCCTCCAATCACCCCGACTCGCTCGTCGTCGCGTTTGCGTCGGGAGGGCTGTGGCGAACGGACAACCGCGGGGGCACCTGGACCGCCCTTTTCGACTCGCAACCCACGCTCACGATCGGCGCGTTTGCCCTGGCGGATGGAGACGCCCGGACGATCTACGTGGGCACGGGCGAAGCGAACTCGAGCCGAACGTCGTACGCGGGAACCGGCATGTACAGGACGACGGACGCCGGCCGGACGTGGCAAAGCCTGGGGCTCGCGGACACCCACCACATCGCGCGCATCGTGGTCGATCCGCGTCATTCGGAGACGGTTCTCGTGGCGGCGATGGGCCACCTCTACACCGAGAACTCGGAACGGGGCGTGTATCGCACGATCGACGGCGGACGCACCTGGTCGCGGACGCTCTTCGTGGACGATCGGACGGGCGCAATCGACCTGGTGGCCGATCCGCGCAATCCGGACGTGGTCTACGCCGCGACCTGGGAGCGCGCGCGGACGGCGGCGAACTTTCTCGAGAGCGGGCCGGGGAGCGGCGTCTGGAAGTCGGCGGACGGCGGCAAGACCTGGAAGCGCCTTTCGGGATCCCTCCCGTCCGGCGCGACCCTCGGCCGCATCGGGCTCGCGATCGCCGCGTCGCGGCCCGAGACCGTCTACGCGGTGCTCGACAACCAGGCCTTCCGGCCGGACACGGAGCCTTTCGACGAGGAGGCTCCTCCCGGAGATCTCACGCCCCGCCGGTTGAAGGCCCTGACCCCGGAGACATTCTCGCGGCTGGACGACGCCACGGTCTCGCGGTTCCTGAAGCAAAACGATTTTCCGAAGACCCTGAAAGCCGCCAGGCTCAAGAAGGACGTCGCCGCCGGCAAGGTGACGATCGCGGATCTCATGGCGTACCTGAAAGACAGCAATCGCGACCTCTTCGAGAACGAGGTCGTGGGCCTCGAGGTCTATCGCACCGACGACGGGGGCGCGAGCTGGAAGAAGACCCACCCCGGACGGATCGAAAAGGTCTTCTACTCCTACGGCTATTACTTCGCGCGCATCGCGGCGGACCCGTCCAACCCCGACCACATCTACATCGGGGGAGTCCCGATGGTCGCGTCGACCGACGGGGGGAAGACTTTCAAGGGGATCGACCAGCGCGGCGTCCACGGGGACCACCACGCGATTTTCATCGACCCGAAGACGCCGTCGCGGGTCGTCATCGGCAACGACGGCGGAATCAACATGTCCGCCGACGGAGGCGAGACCTGGACGAAGCTCAACAACATCCCCGTCGGACAGTTCACGACTCTCGCGGTGGACGACGCCGAGCCGTACAACATCGTGGGCGGCCTCCAGGACAACGGCGTCATGCGCGGCCCGTCGACGTATCGCCCCGGCAAGACGGATCCCCAGGCCTGGAAGTCGATCTGGGGGGGCGACGGGAGCTGCGTCGTCATCGACCCGAAGGACAGCAACATCATCTACGCCGCGGGGCAGTTCGGCTCCTCCGGACGGATCAACCTGAAGACCGGGGAGAGGCAGCGGCTTCGGCCCCGGCCGGAGCTGTCGGCGGCGAAGAAGGAGAAGCCACTCCGCTACAACTGGGTCACGCCGTTTCTGCTCTCACCCCATTCGCGCGAGATTCTCTACTACGGAACCAACCGCCTGTACCGGTCGTTTGACCGCGGCGACACGTGGACGGCGATCTCCGAGGATCTGACCTCGAACCGCGAACAGGGAGACGTCCCGTTCGGGACCATCACCTCCATCACGGAATCCCCGAAGCGGTTCGGCGTGCTCTTCGTGGGGACGGACGAGGGCCGCGTCTGGGGATCGCGGGACGGCGGCAACACCTGGGCGAATCTCTCGAAAGGCCTGGCGCGCGACAAGTGGGTGACGCGCGTCGTCGCCTCCGCCTTCGACGAGGGCACCGTCTACGTCTCGCAGAACGGCTACCGCGACGACGACTTCAGCGCCTATCTCTTCCGCTCGACCGATTTCGGAAAGACCTGGCAGTCCCTGGCGGGCGGACTGCCCGCCGAGCCGATCAACACGGTCCGGGAGGATCCGAAAGCGAGGCACCTCCTCTACGTCGGAACCGACGGCGGCGTCTTCGCGTCGCTCGACCGCGGCGCGACGTGGACGGCCCTCTCAGGGGGTCTGCCGAGGGTGGCCGTGCACGACGTGGCGGTGCAGCCGCGCGAGGGCGACCTCGTGGTCGCCACCCACGGACGCAGCGTCTATGTCGCCGAGGCCGCTCCTCTGCGCCGCATGAAAGACGGACCGCCGGCCGAATCGCTCGTCGCCTTCCCGATCAAGGCGCTCAAGCTCTCCGCCCGAAAAGGCTACGGCGATCACCCGTATTTCACCTGGGGGCGCGAGGATCCGGCGGTCCGCATCGCCTGGTGGTCGAAGACCGGCCAGCCCGTCGGCCTCTCGATCCAGGACGAGAACGGCAGTCCCTGGAAAGAGCTGACCGCTCCGCCGGCCTCCGGTTTCAACGTGATCGAGTACGACCTCTCGGCCGACCCGAAGCTCGCGGACGCCGCGGAAGCGAAGGCGCGCGACAAGGCCCTCGCCGCCGCCAGGCCGAAAGACCCGGCCCCGCTGCCTCCCCCTCCGTCCGCGGCGGCCGCCGACGCCGACGACGACGCGGAGCCCCCGAAAGCGGACGAGGAAAAGCCGGCCGCCGGCCCGAAGAAGCCCCTCGATCCGGATCTCTACCGGCTGCTCGAGGATCCGCTCCGGGCGACCCGCAAGCGGTATCTGCCGCCGGGCACCTACTCGGTGCTGATCCATTCCGGCAACGCGTCGCAGAAGACGACGCTGAAGGTGCTGCCGGAGCCGGAAAGTCGTTTCAGCGAGGATTGAGGGAGTGCGGCTCGAGAGTCGAGAGTTCGGGCCGGGGACGCGGCCGCCCGGACTGACGACTGAAAACGGAGGACTGCGGCTCTAGGGCGCGCTCCACCGCGCGAGAAAACGCGCGTGGGAGGAGTACCGGATGACCTCGCGCCGGGAGCCCGGCGGATCGAGCTGCTCCGCGAAGCCCTTGTTGGACAGCTCCGGCAGTCTTTCGAGGTCGGCAGGGGCAATACGGATTCCCCGGGGACCTCGGACGATCTTGCCTTTTCGTTCCTGCATGTGACCTTTCATTCTATTCGCAAAAGGGACACCGCGTTTCGCGTTCTGAGGCGGTCGAAAGCAAGAGTCGCGCCGCCGAATCCGGGTGGCGTGCTCCGACGACATGAACCGCGGCGCGGTCTACGGGAAGGGGCGCATCTACCACAACACCCCGGACGACCACACGGTGGCGGTCGACGCCGCGACGGGACAGGAGGTCCGGCGCACCCGGGTGGGATGCATCAACCGCGGGGACCGACCGCCGCGGCGCTCCAGGCAAGAGCCGCAGGCCGGCAGTTCGAGGACGAGGAGAACCGCCTCCGCTGCGGCCCTTCTGGACGGCGGACGTCTTCCGCTCGCAGGCGGTCTCTCGCGTCGTTGAGACGTACGTCGCGATCGAAAACGTGCTGGATCGCGAGGTCGAGACGGGACGGACTCCGGTGACGAGGCTCGGCGCGCCGCGACAGTTGAGAGTGAGCGTGAGGGTCAGAAAATAGTCGCTTCGCAATGAGCCGGTTCCGGCCTCGGCTTTTTCGATTCCGGATTCCCGAGCGCGTTGACCGCGGAGTACCGCGGCCGTCTCGCTCCCGTTGGTCGCTCGGCTCCCGACTCCCGGCCCCGCCAACTCGACAGCGCCGCACGGGTGGTTTATCGTCGCCCCGTGAGCGCAACGGCGGTCGAAGGGGTCGAACGGGTCTCCGGGGCCCGCTCATTCTGGGCGCGGAGGATCTTTTCGTTCTGCGGGATCGTGCCTCTGGCCATCTACGTCGTCTGGCACCTCTTCAACAACATCTACGCGATCAACGGGCGCGCCGCCTTCGATGCGCGGTTGAAGCAGGCGACCGGCTCCCCGCTCTACGCGGCGGCCATCTGGCTGTTCGTCTACCTGCCGTTTGCCATTCACGCGATCGTCGGTCTCGTGATCACCTTCAAGACGCGGCCGAATGCGCTGTCCATGCCTCGATTCCGTAACTGGAAATACGTGCTCCAGAGGGTCTCCGCGATCGGCGTCCTCCTGTTCATTCCGGCGCACGTGTACAAGACGAAGATCGAGCCCTGGCGCGCGGGTTTCGACATCGACTTCGCGCACATGCAGGAGGGCATGCGCGAACCGATCACGTTCGCGGTCTATGTGCTCGGCATGATCGGAGTCGCCTTTCACCTCGCCAACGGGCTCTGGCTCGCCGGGATCACGTGGGGGATCTTCACCGGCCCGCGGGGACAGCGCCGCGGCGAGTGGTTGTCGATCGCTTTCGGGGTCGCGCTCCTGGCAGTCGCGTTCGCCGCGATCTTCGGCCTCCGGCGCTAGTCCCGTGCCGTCTGCGGAGTGCCCCCGGCCGGGCATGGATCCTGCTCTTTCTGGGCGCCAGTGATCCCGATTTCTCCTCGCTCTTCGCACTCATCCGCCGCGCCGAACGAGCGGATGGCCGCCTGATGGGCTGGCTCGCCAACATCGCCGGGAGAAAGAGCGATTCGCGCACGGGCGAGCGCAACACGGCGTCCGGGCTCGACTCCGCTTCCCCGCAGGCGGCGGGGTCAGAAAGCGCCATCGGTCGCAAGATCGGAAAGTACGACGTCATCTCCAAGATCGGCGCGGGAGGATTCGGGACCGTCTACGAAGCCTTCGATCCGCTCATCCAGCGGAAGGTGGCGATCAAGACGTGCGAGGTGGGCTCTCCGGAGATCCGGGCGAGGACCTTTCAGGAGGCGCAGCTCGCCGGACGCCTCCAGCATCCCAACATCACGACGGTCTACGAGTTCGGCGTCGAAGACGACGTGCCGTACATCGTCCAGGAGTTTCTTCCGGGCGAGGACCTCGATCGGCTGATCGCGCGGGGCGAGCCTCTTTTGCTGACGGACAAGTTGAAGATCCTGGTCGGGGTCGCGATCGGCCTCGAGTACGCCCATAAGGCCGGAGTGATCCACCGCGACATCAAGCCAGCCAACATCCGCGTGCTCGACGGCTACGCGATCAAGATCATGGACTTCGGGATCGCGAAAGCGCAGAACCAGGAGTCCGAGATCACCAAGGCGGGGGTGGCTGTCGGTTCCGCCGGCTACATGTCGCCCGAACAGATCTGCGGGGATCCCGTCGACCATCGCACGGACATCTTCTCCTTCGGGCTTCTCGCCTACGAGCTTTTGACGCGGCAGAAGGCCTTTCGCAGCGACAACCTCTTCAAGCTCCTGGAGACGATCGTCAAGGAAGAGCCGCCCCCGCTCGACGAGCAGGCCCCCGACACGCCGCAGCCTCTGGTGGACATCGTCCGCCGCTGCATGCGGAAGGAGCCCGGGGACCGGTTTCAGACGGCGCGCGAGCTGCGCGATGCTCTTCTCGCCGTCCACGACCAGATTCCGTCGACGCCCCTTTCCGGGACGCACCCCCTCATGCCGCCCGATGAAACGACTCGGCTCGCCGCTCTCGGACGATTCGAGATACTGGACTCGGAGCCCGAGCCCGAGTTCGACGACCTCGCGCGTCTTGCCGCGCAGATCTGCGGCACTCCCATCGCTCTCGTCACCTTCGTGGACCGCGACCGCCAGTGGTTCAAGGCCCGCGTCGGCGTCGAGGCGACCGAAACGCCCCGCGAGCACGCGCTGTGCGCGCACGCCATTCTGGGCCGTACTCCCCTCGTGCTGCCGGACCTCTCCGCCGACGAGCGCTTCGCCCGCAACCCGATGGTCACCGGGCCGATGAAGCTCCGGTTCTATGCCGGCGCGCCCCTCGTCACGCCCGACGGACACGCGATCGGCACCGTCTGCGTGCTCGACCGGGTTCCTCGCGAGCTCTCCGACGATCAGGTCGAGGCGCTGCGCGCTCTCGCGCGCCAGGCACTCTCTCTCCTGGAGCTCCGGCGCCGGGTTCGCTTCGACCGGGGCCGCTCCGGGGAGGCGCTGGTCCGTGAGGCCTCCGGAATTACGGGATCGGAACGGCGCGCGTGAGCGGCCAGCCCCGCATCCTCGTCGTGGACGACGACGCCAGTGTGCGGGAGGCCCTCCGCGAGCTGCTCTCCGGTGAGGGCTACGCCGTCGTCACGGCCGACGACGGCCAGGACGCGCTCGATCGCCTGGGCACGATGGAGCCTCCCTGCCTGATCCTCCTCGATCTCCGGATGCCGCGCCTCGACGGATGGGAGTTTCTCGCCCGGCGCGACGGAGCCGGCAAGAAGACGCCCGTCGTCCTGCTGTCCGGAATGGCCTTCATCAAAGACGCCCCGGGAGTCGCGGATTTTCTGGCGAAGCCGATCCGCCCGGACAAGCTTCTCGACTGCGTCCGGCGATTCTGCAAAAGCTGACGGGACGCGGAGAAACGCGAACGGGCGAAGTCCCGGTCCGCGGATGATCGAGTCGTTCGTTTCTTCGACGTAGGGCCCTGCGTCCGAGTCTTCAACGGGGACGTCGAAATCGTCGCCGCCACGGGACTCGGCCCGCGGATCGTCCGGTTCGCCGTTCCTGAGGGGGAAAACGCGCTCGGCGAGTGCCCGGACGTCGCGACGGAAACGTTTCGGCCGATGGCGGCCCCGAGGCGGACACCGGCTCTGATTGCGCCCGAGACCATGCCGGACAGCTATGCCCCGGACGATGATCCCGTCGAGGTCCGGCTCGAAGACGACCGGACGCTGACGATCTCCGGGCGGCCGGATGCGGCGGGCGTCGAGAAGGAGATCCGAATCAGGCTCCCGCCTCGCGGCGCTGAAGCCGAGCTGACACACCGCCTCGTCAACCGCCGGACGTCGGCGATCGAGATCGCGCCGTGGACCCTGACCATCGTCCGCGGAGGCGGGGTTGCGCTGCTTCCCTCGAAGCCCTGGCGCTCCCACGACGAGTCGCTCGACGCCGCGCGGCCCTTCGTTCTGTGGTCTTTCACCGAGCTCTCCGACCCGCGCTGGTCTTTCGGACGCCGGTCCATCCTCCTCCGCGCGGACGGCGCGCGGGAGGATCCCCAGAAAGCGGGCGCGGGAAACACGTGCGGCTGGTGCGCGTGCGTCTGGAAAGAGACCGTCCTCGTAAAACGGCTCGGCCACGATCCCGTCGCGCGTTACCCGGACTTCGGCTGCAACAACGAGATCTACGCGGCGGGGACCTTCATGGAGCTCGAGTCGCTGGGCCCGCTGCGGACGCTCGAACCGGGGGATTCTGTCCTGCACGCGGAGCGGTGGTCGCTCCACCGCGCGGCGATCCCGAAGGACCCGTGCGTCTGCGGACCCGACGAGATCGAAGCAGCGGTCGAGCGCGCCGTCCCGGGAGTGTTCGAAGCGGACGCTTGAGGAAGGGTCAGCGATTCAGCCGTCGTGCGAGCCGGCGAACCCACCCTAAAAACTCCTCGACGCGGATCGGCTTCTGGAGCGCGACTTCGACGTCCTTCGGGCCCGTGTGCGTCTCGTTGTGAACGTAGGCGCTCAGGAGGAGGACCGGTACGCGGGCGAGCCGCGGGTTCGCCTTCAACCTGGCGTGGAAGTCCCATCCGTTCATGACCGGCATCATGAGATCGAGAATGATGAGGTCGGGCCTCGCGAGAGTCTCGAGCTGCGCGAGCGCGTGAAGCCCGTTGATGGCCTCCATCGCGTGGAAGCCCTCGTCCTCCAGAATCCGGCAGATCTCCCGCCGGAGGTCATCGTCATCCTCCACCACGAGGATGAGGGGCCGATCGACAGGGCTCTCCGGCCCGTCCGCCGGAGAGCCCCGGCCGTCGCGGTTTGAAGACAACGTCTTACAACGACTAGCCGGCGCGCTGTTGAGGAGCGATACGAATCTGCCGCCATCCGCAGAGGTTGCAATAGCGGACGCCGCTCGGTGCGCTGCGGGCGGACTTCAGCTCGATACCGCACCCGGCACAGTCCCGGATCGCGGTCCGGACTTTCCGGCTTCTGGCCGGCGGCGCCGGAGCCTCCGGCCGCCGGCGGCCGGGCACCACGTCCGCGTGGACGACGGCGCGCGCGATGGCGAGAGCCCGGGTCTCCCCGGCCGCGGAAGAAACCTTCTCGGACCGCGTGGAGAGCTCGCACTCCCAGATCCCGCCCGCGAACCGGATGCGCGCCGTCACCGAACGTCTCTTGAGATAACGCAGGAGGTAGTCCGCCGCGGAGTCCCGGGTCGAGAACTCGGGGATTTGGTCCGGCCAGGCGTCGAAGAGCGTCTGCACGACCCGGCGGTCGAGAACGGCTCCGGCTTCCTCCATAAAAGAACTAACACAGGCAATCCACATGCCAGTGTATCCCCGCACCAGGCCGCGACGACGTTCGGCCCGCTTCTTGCGCACCTCTCCCGGGCAGAAGCGCGAGTTCAAACAGGAGGAGGACACGTGGAACAGGAAGACCCCGTCAGAGAAAGGGATCGCGGCCCGGAGGAGCCCTCGCGGAGAAAGACCCGCAGGCCGAGAGGTCTGCCGAAATCGAGCCGGCCGGCGCCGCCGGCCCGGGAGGAGGGGCTTCTTTCCCGGATCGTCGAAGTCGTCACGGGCCGCGCCCCGGAGACCGAGGAAAGGGCGGCCGAGGACGACCCGGTCAAGATGCTCGAGCAGGACCACCGCAAGGTCGAGGCTCTGTTCGAAGCCTATGAGAAGGCGGGCGAAGGAGCGAAAGCGACGCGAAAGGAAATCGTGGATCAGATCGCGAATGAGCTCGAGATCCATGCCCAGCTCGAAGAGCGGATCTTCTACCAGGCGTTCAAGAGCGTTCGTCCCGAGGAGCCGAAGAAGCTCGTCCGCGAGTCCTTCGAGGAGCACAAGATCGTCAAGACGCTTCTTGCAGAGCTCTCCGCGATGCAGCCGACCGACGAGCAGTTCGACGCGAAGGTCACGGTCCTGAAAGAGTCCGTCGAGCACCACGTCGAGGAGGAGGAAGACGACCTCTTTCCCGAGGCGAAAAAGCTCCTCGGCGACGAAAAGCTGAGTGAGATCGCCGGGCGCATGAAGGAGCTGAAGAGGACCATTCAGGCGAGAAAAACGGCCTGACCGGAAAAGCCGCCGGACCGGGGACCGCTCATCGGGCGGCCCCCGGCGCGGCTCCGTGGGTCACTTTTCGACCGTCACCGACTTGCCTTCCGGCAGTCCCACCATGCCGGAGACGATCACCGCGAGGCCGGGAGCGACCCCGGCTCCCGCGATCTCCGTCGAGCCGTTGGACGTGAGGCCCGGTCGCACGTCGATCCAGTGGACGCGACCGTTCACGGAGGCGGCGACCCGCGCCGTGCCGCTGACGTCGTCGCGGACGATGGCGCCCGCGGGCACGATCGACGCGGCGCGCCGCTCGGCCACGGTGATCCGGGCCGTTCCGAAGAGGTTCAGCGTGAGTCGCTCCGCCGATCCCGGCAGATCGATGCGCACCGACCCTGAAAAATCCGCGGCGTTCGCGCCGGGAAGGATCGAGTGGACGCGTCCTGGGATCGCCGCGGGGCGGCCCGTGATCTCGACGGCCGCCGGCTGGCCCGGACGGATCCGCGGAAGATCGTTCTGCGGCACGTCGGCGAGAAAGACCACCGACCCCGTGTCGGCGATGGTCAGGATCTCCTGGTCCTCCGCCAGCTTGTCGCCGCTCGCCGCGGCGTGCGACAGGACCGGCCCGTCGGCGGTCGCCACGATCGCTTTGCGAACCAGGTTTCTCTCGGCAAGCGCAACGGCGCGCTGCGCGTCCACCCGCTGCGGCTCGGACTGAGCCTCGCGCATCATTTCGCGCGCGCCGGACAGCGCCGCCTCGCTCTCGCGGGCGACGACCGTCCCGATCGCCTGGCCCCGGCGCACGACGTCGCCGTCGGAGACGCGCAGATCGAGGAGGGTGCCGGAGAACGGGGCCCGCACCTTCTGCTGGGACAGCGCGGCGGTATGCCCGGGCCCGGACACGTTCTCGGCGAGCGTCATCGACAGGACGGCGGCCACCCGCACCGGAGTCGGCGCGTCGGGAGCCGGCGCGGCCGGCTTCGCGTCCTCCGCCTCCTTGCGCGCGCCGCACCCCGGAAAGAGAGTCAGCGCCAGCGCGAGCGCGGCAATCCGCTTCAAGGCTCGCTCCAGCGCGCCGCGACGGCTTCCGCGATCCGGTATCGGGAGATGGCGTCGGAGAGCCGGACCGCGGCGTCGACCGAGGCGGTGTAGGCGTCGAGCACCTCGAACGCGGTCGCCGCGCCGCCCCGATACCGGCTCTCGGCCTCGAGGTAGGAGTCGCGCGCGGACGGCGCCGCTTCCGAAAGGATCCGGATCTGCTCGTAGGTGCTCTGGAGGGTGGCCTGCGCCTGCGCCCGCTGGCGGACCACCTCCCGCCGTTGCCGCTGGATGTTCCGCCGCGCGCTCTCCAGGCGCAGCTCGGCCTGACGGATCCGCGAGCGGATCGCCCCGAAGTCCCACACGGGCCACGCGAGCGACAGGGTGAGCGAGTAACCGGCGTCGCGGCGCACCCGGTCTCCGAAGGTTGCGTTGTGGTTGACCGCGAGCAGATCCGCGGGAACCAGGCGGGACGTGTCGGAGCCGAGGAAACCGACGTCGCCGCTGAGGTTCAAGTGCGGCCGGCGCTCGGC
>JALYUA010000317.1 GCA_030854005.1 Acidobacteriota bacterium | reverse complement strand
GGACTCGAGCTCTTCGATCGTGTCCCACAGGCGCACGATCGTGCGGTCGATGATTCGCGCGACATCCGGCGGACGGCGCACCTTGCGCGGCGCTCTCATCGGCAGATCACCACGCGAGCATCGAAGGGGAACGCGGACATCGGGGAAGGGGACGGGTCAGTCGGCCGTTCGGAGCGTCGCCGAGAAGGCCCTGGCCAGCAGCCCGTCATCGGTCACGGCCCAAACGCTGTAACGGTAGAAGGTCCCTGCTGCCGCGTCCGAGTCCATGAAGGCATATCGAAACGAGCCTTCCGCCTGCGGCGTCGAGGGAAGGATCTGCGGACCGGTGCGGACGAGGCGCCCGTCAGGGAGCACTTCCTCCCGGAACAGCGCCCACCCGGCGAGGCCTTCATGGCCCGACGTCGTCCAACTAATCCGCGGCGCGCCCGGTCCCACGGACGCCTGGGCGACGAGGTTGGCGAAAGGAAACGCGGCGACCGGCTCGACCGAAGCGGAGAGCTCCTCGAGGGGCGGTCCGCCGGCGGTGCCTCCCACGACCCAGTCGATGCGCGAGACGCCGGACAACGGCAGCGTGCGAGTCGTCCCGGGCGCCCAGAACACCACATCCGGCGGAAGCGCGGCGTCCCGGTAGCGGACGACCGCGGCCGCAGACGCCCCGCGCTCGGGCCACGCCACCTTCAGAGCGCCCGTTGCCTCCGGTCCCGGAAGAAACGTCCGATGACGCGCGGCGAACGTCGGCGGCGTTACGGCGTCGAGCGCCCCGCTCTGAAGATCCGCGAGGCCGACGCGCGACGGCGCGGCCTCCGCCTCGACGAGCGTGTACATCCGGGCAGCCGAGCGAAGAAGGAGCAGGTCGTCCTTTTCTCCCGTCGTCTCGGTCCAGGTTCTCAGGAAGAGAGACAGCACCTCTTCGCCCGACTGGGCGGCCCGTTCCCAGATCGTCCGGAGCGCCGCCGGCCCCACCGATCGCGCGAACTCCTCGACATAGACGCGTCCGAGCGAATCGGCGTGCCGCGAGAGGTCGAGTCCGGGGGCGGCGGCGGCGGCGCGGAGGGCTTCGAAGCGATCCTCGCCGCCCTCGCGGCCGGAGAGCGCTTCTGCCACCGCGGAGGACAGGAAGCTGTGGTCGGGCGCGCCGTAGGCATCCAGGGTCGCCTGGGCATACAGGCGAGCGACGGCCCGCAGCGTCTCGCGAGGCGAGAGACCCGTCGCGTCGACCTCGATCGAGGCGCCGACCAGCCGATGCCGGTCGACCGAGCGCGCGGCGAGGCGGCGAAGTCCCTGCCCGTCCCGGCGCGCCACGTAAATGCGGAGAGGATCGGTCGCCGAGAGGGGATCCGCCCACCCGTTGCGCTCATGCAGGTCGGCCCGCAGGCGCTTCAGCTCCGCGGCGAGCGCCGCCCGGAAACCCGGGTCTCCGCCTTCGTCCGCGACCTGGATCTTCCCGTCGAGGATCGGCTCGGGCGCTCCGAAGCTGTGGAACGCGCTCGTCGCCCAATCGCCGGGCGCCGCCGTCCCGCCGCTCTTCTCGAGCGCCGGAACGTGCGTCGCGATTAGACACAACACGCCGCAGATCAGCAGCTTACGCGAAATGGTCGCCGTCCTCTTCGAGTACATTCAAATTCAGAATAGTCCGCGGGCGCAGCTCCGTCAACGCTTTTACGGATCTCGAAATGCCCGCGTCGAGCCTGCCGGAGAGTTTTTCGCGGACCGGCGCCCCGGTTGCCCGCGTTGCCCGCCGTCTCTTCTTGTCGCGACGCGGCGCCCTGCGGCGGATCAGAGGGCCGGGGCGGCCTCCGCCGGCGCTGCCGCGCCGTTCAAGATCGAGACGACCACGACCGTGATGTTGTCGACCCCGCCCTTCTGGTTCGAAAGATCGATCAGTTTTTCGCAGATCTCCTTCGAGCTCTTTTCCCCGAGGGTGATGTCGCGGATCTCTTCATCGGAGAGCATCGTCGTCAGTCCGTCCGAGCAGAAGAGAAACCGGTCTCCCGGAAGAAACACGAGCTCCTGAAGGTCGGGCGAGACCGAAGGCCCTCCTCCGAGCGCGCGCGTGACCACGTTCTTCAACGGATGCGACTTCGCCTCTTCTTCCGTCAGGATCCCCGCGTTGACCTGCTCGTGGACCCAGGAGTGGTCGTCCGTGAGGCACGACAGCTGGCCGTCGCGGAGCAGATACGCCCGGCTGTCTCCGACGTGCGCGAGCGACAGGATCTTTTCGTCCAGGAGTCCGGCTACGACGGTCGTCCCCATTCCCTTCAACCACGGCTGCGCCGCGACGGCCGACATCACGCGCTCGTTCGCCTTCTCGATCGCCACCGCGAGACGGTTGCTGTTGAAGTCGAGCTCGTGGTTGTACTTGAAAGGCCAGGTCGCCTCTTCCTTCTGGCGCGTCGCCGCGATGAACTCGTTGATGGTCTCGACGGTGATCTTGGACGCGACCTCGCCGGCGGCATGACCGCCCATGCCGTCCGCGACGATGAAGAGTCCCTCCTCCGCGTCGAACGCGAAGGAGTCTTCGTTGTGCTTGCGTTTCCGGCCGACGTCGCTCAAGCCGAAAACCTCGATACTCGTCATGTTCAGAAGTCAGGCTCCCTTGACGGCGCGCTGCGCCCGGATGTCTTCGAGCGCCTTACGGACGTCGTGCGCGGACGGGTCCCAGCGCATCGCCTCCTGAAACGCCTTCTCGGCCTTCAGGAGGAGACCGGCCTGGCGGAAGACGGTTCCGGCGTCTTTCAGGAGCCGCACGTTCTGCGGCTCGATCCCCATCGCCGTCTCGAGAGCGCGAACGGCCGTTCTCAGGTCGCCGGATCGCGCGGAGGCGAGTCCCAGGTAGTGCTGGGCTCGGACGTCTTTGGGGTTACGGTGCGTCGCGAGCGCGAAGTTGCCGGCCGCGTCCGCGTACTTCTGCTCCTTGTAGGCGACGATTCCCTGCGCCACGTAGGTCTGCGCGACGGCGTCGCCATCCGTGCTGCCGGCGCTCGTCGAGACCACCATGGAACGCTCGAAGTCGTACATCTTGCGCCGCTCGGGATTCGTCAGGACGTTCACGGCTTCGGCGAGCTCCTGAAATTTCGACTCGGCCTCGACTCGACGCTCGGCCGGCGCGCGATCAGGATGGGCTTCGCGCGCGAGCCCTCGAAAGCGCTCCCGGATCTCGACGTGTGTCGCGTCGCGCGCGACTCCCAGAAGGTCGTAGTAGTCAACTTCTCGGGGCATGAGTTACCTGTTTCGCGTCCGAAAGTTATCGAAAGATTAGCATACGGGGATCCCGCAAGACGGGCAAGGCGCGGCGCCGGAAACGTCTGTCTCGGAGCGTTTTGCGCCCCCTGCCGGCTTTCCCGGCTACTTGCGCCGTTCCTGAAGAATCTTGCGCGAGGAGATGCGGACGCCCTCCGGGAGATTCGGGTCCCGCATGACCGCCTTGAGGTCCCGTTCGTGCAGCCTCTTGATCAGGGGCAGCGTTACCGCGAGGTTCACTTTCGGGTTCTTGACGAGCGCGGCGATGATGGCGGGCTTTCGCATCCACTCCCGGTTCTGAGCGATCTTTCGAAAGATGTCCTCGTCGAGATGCCGCATGCCGCAAAATGACTCAACCTCGTTGGCCGTCAGCCCCCGGCTTTTCAGGACCGCGGCGCCGACGAGCTTGTTCGCGTCTCCCATCAGAATGCGCCGCTCCTCCTTGCCGCCGCTGTAAGCGAGCTTGATCTTCTGAGAAACGGTCATCACCGCAATACGCCGGTACGCGGCGCCTGTGGTGAGCGAGGTCTCGAGGTCCACGACCCCCATGGGGGCACGACCTGCCGCGCGAAGGGCCTGAATCTTGACTTCTTCTTCTTCGGCGGCCGCGATCTCGGCGGCCAGCCGCTCGTCGTCCTCGTCTTTCGCTTGGTCCGCCGCCTGCTTGCGCTTCCCCTTCTCGAAGAACTCTTCGCGGATCTCGAGGAGGCGGCGGCGGGTGTCCGTCGAGAGGTCCGGGTTCTCGAAAAATGCGTCGATGAGCTCCGGGTTCCGCAGAAGCCTCAGCTGGTTGATGACGAGCGCTTCCTGCGGACCTCCTGTCACCGTTCGGGCCAGGCGCGCCAGCGTCCCGTCGGAGACTTCGGAGTGCCGGATCAGCTGCTCGAGGACCAGCGGGTCGTCACAGGCCAACGCGATCTCGTCGAGCTCGATCGCGCTCGGAACCGCCTCCCGGATGAAGTGCGCGAGGCTGTCGGGCGGCGTGTTACGGAGGGTCTCGCGGGCCGTCTGCCCGGCTTCGGGATCGTCGAGCACGGCGAGGAGCGCGCGGGTCTGGTCGAGGAGCTCGAGAGGAAGGAGATTACGGGCCGCGAACTGCCGGATTTCCGGCGGCGCCTCTCCGGAACGGAGAAGCGAGATGAGGTCCTGGGGATCCGATGCTTCCCTCGCCGTCAAAGGGGTCAGCCGCGGGTCGGAGCGGCCGGGAGCGGGAGATCGCGAACCACTTCACCCGTCGCGCCGAGCGGCTCGAGCGCCCGGCCGTCGATGCTGACGCGAACGCCCCCGGCATTTCCGAGCGTCAGGCGGAATCCCTCCTGTGCCTGCAGCCGCCGGGTCTCGCCGCGGTGGACCATTCCATTCAAGACCGTGCGGCCGTCCGCGTCGACCTTCGCCCAGGAGTCCTCCGCGAACTCGAGCGTGAGCGCGATGCCGCGCGCCGTCTCGGCGGGACTCGGGAGCGCCACCGGCTCCGCGGCGCCACCGGCGAACGTCGCCGGGTTCCGGCCCGCCTTGTCCATCCGGTTCTGAATGAAAGGAGTCGGCTCGTTGGAGACGTCGACGTTCTTGAAGGCGACCGGCACCGCGCGAGGCGCGACGACGGTGGCGGCTGCGGACCGATCGTGGCGCTGCGGGCTGCCGATGAAACCGAGGACGAGCAGAACGGCGGCGACGGCGCCCACCATCAGGCTCGCCGAGCCCCGGCGGCCGCGGAAGAACCGCGAGCGCGGTCGCGCCTTCTTGGGCCCGGCCGCCTCTCTCGGTCCGCCGGCCAGGTCCGCGAGGTAGGCGTTCACCATCTCGTCGGGATCGATCCCGATGTGGAGCGCGTAGGCACGGATGAAGCCACGCGTGAAGGCGGGGGCGGGGAGCCGCTCGAGATTGCCTTCCTCGAGGGCGGTCAACAATCGGACGGAAATCTTCGTCGCCGAGGAAATCTCCTCGAGCGAAATCTCTCGAATCTGTCGCTCGCGGCGAAGTTCTTCACCGAATGCGAGCGCGGGCGAATCGGTCATTTCTTTCCCGGGCTGAAAGCCGATGCTAGCCCCCCGGCGGCCCTCTCCGCAAGGACTCTTTCCGCGCAGGCCGCGAGGAGCCTCGAAATCGCGGGGTTCTCGAGCAGCTCGCGGAGGTCGCGAGACGACGTGGACGTCAACAGGGCGAGGCCCGCGGCGGTCGGGAGGGCCGGATTGCGCAGGAGCGCGCCGCGCACGCCGGGCCTCAGAGTCCAGCGCGGGTGGGCGGCGATGATCGCGAGGGCGTCCGGGTCGGCCTCCAGCCGGGCGGAGGCCTGGACCACGTCCGGCTCGATCGTGAAGCGATTGTCGAGGACCGCCGCCACGACCCGCGGGTCGGGATCGAGGCGGAGGGCCGCCAGGACGCCCCTTCCGGCCGAGCGGGCGAGGTCGATCCGCTCCGCGAGGGCCATCTCCGAAAGCCTTCGCAACAGGTCGCGGTCCGCGGCCCGCCGGACCTCGGGGTGGACGCGGACGTCCGCCGAGACGTGAGCCAGGTCTCGCCAGAAAAGGGTCGAGATGAGGGACAGCGCTTCGCGGCGGGGGGTCCTCGGGTGAGCGGCCAGGAGCCGCCGGATGACGTGCGAGCGTCGAGCGGTCCGGTCGTGGAGGATCTCCTCGAACCGTTCGCGGGGCAGATCGCTCTGCCGGAGAAGCTTGAGAAGGCTCCCCTCCGTCCACACGGCTACCGGCGCTCCAGGCTCCGTCGCGCGCGAGCGCCTCGCCCGGGGCGCTCGTCCTCGCCCGGGGACTCGCTTCGGGCGCACGCGCGGGAGAGCGAGGATGCGAGCTCTGCGACCGCCCGAGAAACGGACTCCCCGGCGGTCCGGGCTTCCTCCGCCACGCGCACCAGAGCCGATCCGACGACCACTCCGTCCGCCAGCCGCGCCGTCTGCCGCGCGGCCTCCGGGGTCGATATGCCGAACCCCACCGCGAGCGGCAGGCCGGACGCCTGACGCCTCGCGCGTCGGACGGTCTGCTCGAGCTCGGGCGCCAGGGCATGGCGGGCCCCGGTGATCCCGGAGCGTGACACCACGTAGAGAAAGCCGCTCGAGAGACGGCCCGCGGCGGCCATGCGCGCCGGAGGCGACGTCGGGGAGACGAGAAAAATCGTGTCGAGGCCTCCCGCGCGGAGGAGCGGCTGATACGCGGGCGCCTCTTCGGGCGGGAGGTCCGTGACCAGAACGCCATCGATGCCCGCCGCGCTCGCCTCGAGCGCCGCCCGTTCGAACCCGAAGCGCAGGAGCGGATTCAAGTAGGTGAAGAGCACGAGCGCGAGAGACGTCTCCCGGCG
>JALYUA010000316.1 GCA_030854005.1 Acidobacteriota bacterium | reverse complement strand
GCGTGAGCCTCCTCCCTTCCTTCGGTCGGGAGACTTCTCACGCTGCGGGCGTAACCACGATCTTGACGGAAGCGCAGCTCTGCCCCCTCTGCTCCCTCTCCCCGCGCGCCGGGGGAGAGGGCCGGGGTGAGGGGCGGCAATTATCTGGAAGGCGTCGCCGGAAGCAGGGCTTGCTTGCGGCGGCGGTGGCCTTCCAGTCGCGCTCGCCGTCAGTGGCGATGAGACCCCGTCGCCCGAAAAGAGGATCACGACCCGCACCGGATGCCCGGATCGAAGAAGGCCGGCGGCGAGAGCCGTTCCGGAAAAACCGCCGCCGATGATGACGATGGTCTTCCCGCCGTCGCTGACTTCCACATCCGGATACTCAGCGGGGTCGGCGGGCGGCGCGGCAGAGCCGATTCATCACACGCCGTTCGCCTTTCGTCGTTCGCCCTCGCCCTTCGACTTTCCGTTCTTCGGCTAAGATGGGTTTTCGTGCCGACATCCGACCCCAATCTCCCCGAAGACATCGCGAGCCTCATCGAGCACAAAAAGTTTGCCGAGCTCGAGGACCGCTGGGTTCGTCTCATGGAGGCTGACTCGACCGACCTGCCGCTTTTCTTCTCCGTCGCTTCGGCCGTCAAGAGGAAGGGCAACGTCACCGGAGCCGTCGGCTGGCTGAGACTTCTCGCCGATGAGCTGGGGGGGAGAGGCGATCGCGAGCGCAAGCTCAAGGTGTTGCTCGAGATCGCCCGGATCGCCCCGACGGATCCGGCCGTCCGGCCCGAGCTCGAGTCGGCGTTGAAGGAACGCTTCGCCGGACACCCTTCTCTCGCGGCCGTCCTCGCGAAGCATCCGGTCGTCCCCCCCGATCCCGCGGGAGCGGCGGGCAAGGTCGAGCGCTGGCTCCAGTTCGCGCCGGGACAGATCCACTTCCTCCCGGGTCGGGGGCCGGGCCGCATCGTCGAGATGAACCCGGGACTCGACGTCCTGCGTCTCGAGATCGCCGGCACCCGCCTGCCCCTGTCGCTCGTTTCCGCGGAACGGACGTTGACCCGGCTGCCCGAGGGTCACTTTCTGCGCGACAAGCTCGAACGTCCCGAAGAGATGCGCGCTCTCGCGTCCTCCGACCCGTCCGAGAGTGTTCGCCGTCTCCTCGCCAGCTTCGGACGCGCCCTGACCGTCAGCGAGATCAAGGAGCATCTGAGCGGGCTCGTGGACGAGGCGCGCTGGACGTCTTTCTGGACCGCCGCGAAGAAGCATCCGCAGCTTCTGGTCGCCGGTGCAGCCCGGTCGGCGCGGGTGAGCTGGTCGGACAGCGCCGCCTCGGCGGACGACTCGATCCGCGCGGCCTTCCACGCGGCGGACCCGCGCCGGCAGATCGACCTCGCGCGCAAAAACGGAAAGCGGTCGAAGGACCTGGCCCGGGAGTTCGCGGGGGTCCTCTCCGCGCGAGCAAACGCCGCGGCGGAGGACGACCCGGCCCTCGCGTGGGAGCTCTCGCAGGCCGCGGTCCGCCTCGTGCCCGGCGAGGCCGAAAGTTTCAACGGTGAAGCGCTCGCCGCCGCCGGAGATCCGGGGCCTCTCCTCTTGAAGATCCACGACTCGGGAGCGCGCGAGCGCGCGCTCGAAGCCTTGCGCGGGCTTCCCCGGTGGCCGGAAATCTTCGCGGACCAGTTTCACCGGGAAGACGATTCGCGCGTTCTCACGTTTCTCTACCGCGAGCTCGCGGGGGCCCCCGAGAAGAGGGACGAGATCGTGCGGCGGATCCTGCGTTCCCCGCGGCTGGCGCCCCGCGCCTTCGTCTGGCTCTGCGACCGGATCCAGGACGAGGAGCTTCCCGCCCCGCCGGGGCTTTTCCTCGTGCTCGTGGACGCGTTGAGGCAGGACGAATTTTCCGGACTTCGCTCCCGGCTGAAGGAATTCTTCGAGCCCGGGGGACTGGCTGTCCGTCTGGTCCGCAGCGCCGGCGAGACGGAGGCCCGGGACTTCCTCGCCGCGCTGACTCGCGCGAGCGGACTCGAGGAGCATCGCCGGTCGGTCGTTCGCGACGCCCTGTTGATGGCGTATCCGGAGCTCCGCGCTCCGGCGGTCGACTACCTCTATGGCACCGCGCAGGCGATCGAACGACGCCGCAAGGAGCTCACGCACCTGAAGCAGGTCGAGCTTCCGGCCAACGCCGAGGCGATGCGGACCGCGAAGGAGCATGGAGACCTGCGCGAGAACTTCGAATATCAGTCGGCGCGCCAGAAACACGAATATCTGTCCGCGCGCATCGCCGCGCTCTCCGACGAGCTCTCGCGCACGCGGGCGCTCGACCCGGCCCGGATCGACGTCTCGGAGGTGCGCGTGGGCACGCGCGTGCGACTTCGGGAGCTCGACGGCGGCGCGGAGCGCGTCGCCGTCATCCTCGGGCCATGGGATTCGAAGCCGGAAGAAAACGTCTACTCGTACGAATCCGAGTTCGCTCAGGGACTCCTCGGCCGCCGCCCCGGCGAGCGAGTCGGGCTGTCCGGCACGCCGGCGGAGATCGTGTCGATCGAGCCCTGGACGAGGTAGCGATCAGCCGTCAGCTGTCAGCTCTCAGCGTTACCCGTCTCCGGATGACTCCATTACCGTCAGACCTAATCAAAAAGGGCTTTGCGCCGGCTTGGTGGCGGCTGACAGCTGAAAGCTGAGAGCTGACAGCTTTAACCCTTGACCCTGGAATCGATTCCGGGGTTTAGAGTCGCTCCATGGCAGAAAAAGGGATGCGCTCGGGCGAGCTGGCGCGCGCGGGAGGAGTCAGCACCGATACCCTGCGTTTCTACGAGCGGCGGGGTCTGCTTCCCCGTCCCGGACGGCTCGCCAACGGCTATCGCGCGTATGAAGCGAAGGCCCTCGACCGCGTTCTCCTGATCCAGCGCGCGCTCTCCGTCGGATTCACGGTCGAAGAGCTCGCGAGGTTTCTGAAGGCCCGGGGCCGGGGTTCGCCGCCGTGCCGCGAGGTGCGAGCCCTCGCCGCGCGCAAGCTCGAAGAGATCGAGAGCCGTATCGAGGAAATGCGCGCGTTTCAGAAGACACTCGAAGACACGGTCGCGGACTTCGACGCGCGGCTCGCCGCGGCCGGCGAAGGGGAGCCCGCCCGCCTTCTGGAATCGCTACGACCGACACGACACACGTCCGGGTCCGCGCTTTCCGCGCTGGCCTTCAATCGCCGCCGCTCCAAGGAGACCTCATGACCGTCGCCCCTTCCTCCCGCTTCCTCCTCGCCGCTCTCTTTCTCGTCCCCGCGGCCCTCCTCGCTCAGACGAGCGCTCCGGCGTCTCCGGCCGAGCACGATCACCACGCCATGGTCGACTCGCGCGGCGACCACGTGATGGGGTTCGACCACGACAAGACGACACATCATTTCCGGCTCTACAAAAACGGCGGTGCGATCGAGATCGCGGCGAACCAGGCGGAGGACACCGCCAGCCGCGATGCGATCCGCGGCCACCTCTCCCACATTGCGAAGATGTTTGCGAGAGGAGACTTCCAGGCTCCGATGCTGATCCACGATCAGGTGCCGCCCGGCGTCGAAGTGATGAAGAAGCGTCCGTCGGCGGTGGCGTGGAAGTTCCGTGAGACCGACCGCGGGGCGACGCTCGACGCGCGTGCGGCCGACCGGGAAGCCCTCGAGGCGCTGCATCGGTTCCTGCGTTTTCAGATCGAGGATCACCGGACGGGCGATCCGACAGGCGTGACGGAGGAAAGAGAAAAACGGTGAGCTCCCCCGGCCCGGCGAGGGCCGTCCGGACTCTCTAGCCGGAAGAAACGCTCAAGGAGAGAGGGGACCGGCGTCCCGGGCGGCCTCCTCGAGGCGCCGGCGATGCGATCCCGCCCAGAATCCGAGGGCCGTCTGCACAGGGCCGTTGGCGAAATAAATCCAACCGTTCCAGCCGTTCGCGCGGGACCCGAGAATCAGGGTCAGGGCCACCGAGGCGAGGCCCACCGCGCCCGTCGCGACCGCCGACACGATGCCCACCCGCGTGTCGAAGGTCTCGATCGTGTTCAACTGCAGCTCGTGGCGCTTGCGGTACGCGTGCAGATAGAGGAGAGCGAAGACCAGGAATACCGCGACGTATCCCGCGCCGAAGATCAGGAAGAGCGCCGGGCCGTCGGCGTTGCGGACCATCGGCTCGACGATTCCACCCGCGCGATGGACGCCCATGTCGTATCCCAGGAGGGAGCCCACGAACATCGTGAACACGAACTTCAGCGGATAGACGTAAAAGAGGACGACGAACAGGAGAACCCCGTTCAACGCGACGACCGTCGTGTCGTCCAACCCGTACCGGCGGGAGTAGCGGTAGTGCTCGTACCAGATGAGGTACAGGAGCGCGAAGCAAATCGCGAAGGCGAAGAACCCGCGCATGGCGATCAGGAGCTCTCCGAAGGTGCGGGGCACCTCGAGAGAGACGATCAGGAGCGTCACCGCGAAGGCGAAGACGGCGTCGGTGAACCCCTCGAGCCTCGAGACCTCGCCTCCCCGCCAGCGAAATCCGGCGCGCGCGCCAGCGGACCTCTCGGCGAGAGCCTTCCGCGGCGAGTGGGACATCTGGCCGTATTCTAACGACCTGAAATGACTGGCCGCGTCCGCTACCGCTTCCTGGCCGTAACGGCGGCGCTCTGCTGGTGGATCTCTGGTTCGCCCCGGTCGTCCCACGCCCTTCCCGCCGGTCCTCCGCCGATCCAGGACAACAGCTTCCTGATCGAAGAGGCCTACAACCAGGAGAAGGGAGTCGTTCAGCACATCCAGACGTTCGAGCGCGCGAAAGGCGGCGCGTGGACGTACGCCTTCACGCAGGAGTGGCCCGTTCCTGAAGAGACCCACCAGCTGAGCTTCACGGTTCCCGTTCAACGCGCCCGGGCGCACTCGGGGTGGGCCACCGGCCCGGGCGACGTGGCGCTCAACTACCGCTACCAGCTCGCCGGGAACGGCGAGGCAGCGATTGCCGCCGCCCCCCGGCTGACCGTGCTGCTGCCCACGGGGGACGCGCGGCGGGCGCTCGGCGCCGGAGGAACGGGCGTGCAGGTCTCGCTTCCGGTCAGCACCGTCCTCTCCTCCTGGCTCGTCGCTCACTGGAACGCAGCGGTCACCTACGTCCATTCGGCGCGCAACGAGGCCGGGGATCGCGCTTCCGAACGGAGCTGGGGGCTCGGACAGAGCTTCGTCTGGCTCGCGAGCCCCGACGTCAACGGGCTCGTCGAGACCGTGTGGTCCAGCGCCGAAGCCGTGTCCGCCCCCGGGCGCACGACCCGTTCTCGAACCTTCCTCGTCAGCCCGGGCATCCGATGGGCCTGGAACCGTCCCGGCGGACTCCAGATCGTTCCGGGGATCGCCGTCCCGCTCGGCGTCGGCTCGGGCCGCGGCGAGCGCTCGATCCTTCTCTATCTTTCTTTCGAGCATCCCTTCCGGAGAGTTTCGCCCGGCTGATCGCCGCTTCTTTCGAGCACTCTTTCAGGAAGGCTGTTGCCCGGCTGATCTGACCGTGAGGTCGGTCGGAGCGAGGACCGGCTCAGACTATCGCTTCGTGCACGTAGCACCAGCGCCAGTCTTCGCCCGGCTCGAAAGACTGGACGATCGGATGTTTCGTCCCGTGAAAATGCTTCGTCGCATGCCGGTTGGGGGAGGAGTCGCAACAGCCAACGCGGCCGCAGGAGAGGCAGAGGCGCAGGTGCACCCACCGGGCCCCGATCTTCAGGCAGTCCTCGCAACCCTTCGCGCTCGCCGTGACTTTCCGGATCTCCTTCAGGTGCTCGTCGGTCACGGGAGCTCTTCGGACTTGAACTGAGCGGCGAAATCGCCGGCGAACTCGTCGAACGTTCGGGGCGGTTTGCCGGTGACGCTTTCGACATCGGCCGTCACGGCGGTGGCCTTCCCGGCTCTGTAGTAGTGAAGCAGGTCGATGTAATCGTCGGCGTATGGACCCGGGACTCCGGACTCGACGACGCTTTTGCGGAAGACGTCGTCGGGCACGTCGACGTAGTTGACGGGCTTGCCGGTCGCGGCCGAGAGCTTGCGCGCGATTTCGCCGTTCGACAGGCTCTCCGGACCCGACAGCGCGTAGGCGCGTCCCTCATGACCGGTCGCGGTCAGAACGCGCGCAGCGACCGCGCCGACATCGCGCGCGTCGATCAGGCTGTACTTCGAGCCTCCCGAGGGCAGATAGAAAGCGCCCTGTCCTTTGATCGTCGCGGCCTGGGTCAGGTAGTTCTGCATGAACCCGTTGGGCCGAAGAAACGTCCAGGGGACGCCGGAGGCTTCGATCCTCTTCTCGATGGCCCGGTGGTGGCGGCCGAACGCGAAATCCTCTTTCTCCGACCCCCAGGCCGAGAGCTTCACGATGTGACGGACGCCGGCGGCCTTCGCGGCGTCGACGGCCGGCCCCTCGCGCTCGGTCACGCCGGACGTCAGAAGGAAGAGCCTCTCGACTCCGGTCAGCGCCGCGCCGAAGGTCTCCGGGTCGTCGAAGTCGAAGGCCACGGAATCCATGCCCATCGACCCCGCATGGCGGACGCCGGCGCGGTAGGGCGCCTTCAGAGCCTCGAGCTCTTTGATCAGCGCGGATCCGACTTTGCCGGTCGCGCCCGTTACGAGAATCATGGGGGGACTCCTTTCGAGCCGAAAGGAGACAGTAACGCAGGCCGGGAAGTTCAGAGTGGAGAGTTCAGAGTTGAGAGTCCGGAAGGGATGGTTCAGAGTGACGGCCGGAGCGGAACGCCAGACTCTCAACTCTCAACTTTCTCCATGAACCCCATCCTCGCCGGCTACGACGCGCAGTTCACGGCGCTCCACGAGCGCATAGGGCGGCTGGTGGCCGGGCTTTCGGAAGAAGACCTTCTCTGGCGGCCGGCGGCGGGGGAGTGGTCGATGGTCGAATGTCTCGAGCATTTGAACTCCGCCTGGAAGGTGATTCCAAAGCTCGATCGCAAGATCGGGGAGGCCCGCGAGAAAAATCTTCTCAGCGACGGCCCGTTCGCGGAGCCCTGGCTCGGGCGGCTCTACATCCGGCTGATCGAGCCGCCCGCCCGCGTCAAGGTGAATGCCCCGCGACAGTATCGGCCCCGATCGGATCCGCCGCCCGCCGAGGTCGTGCCGCGGATTCAGCGACTCCAGGAAGAGCTCGGTGCGCGGGTGCGATCCGCCGACGGGCTCGACGTCGGCGCGATCCGGATGAGCTCCCCCATCAGCCGGCGCTTCAAGATGACGCTCGGCCAGTGGTTCGCCTTCCTCGCCGCGCACGAAAGGCGGCATCTCTGTCAGGCGGAGAGGGTGAGAGAGAGAAGGTTGAGCGTTCAGCGTTGAGCGTCGGGCATTCGGACGGGAGAAGAGCCGGGAGTTGGGAGTTGGGAGTTGGGAGTTGAGCGTTGAGAGCTCGGCCTTCCGGGGTCTCGTCTCTTCCTTCTGACGCTGAACGCTTAACGCTCGACGCTCAACCTGCCGAAAAATAATCACATCGTCGCGCGACGGGACATCGTTCGCACTGAGGTTTGCGACGGCGGCAGATCTCAACGCCATGGCGTTTCAGGAGCTGGTGGGCGGCGATCAGCACGCCGTAGTCGGCCGGAAGCTCGGCGGCGGCGGCGGACTGCGCGGAGCGGTACGACGCCGAATAGCTCTTTTCCTCATTTCCATACCCGACGCGCAGGAGGACTCGCAGTCCGTTGGACTCGAGCGCCAGAACCGCGAGACGCCGGGCGAACAGCAGGATTTTCTCCGCGCCCGGCTGGCCGATCGAGGGGAACCTGCGGAGCGCCCGCGCTGCCTCGGCCGCGGGCAGCGCGACCACCGCTTCGAGGTCGCCGCCGAACTCTTCGAGCGCCAGCGCGGCGATCTCTCTCAACTTCTCGACGGCCTGATCCGGAAGGATGCCGCGGCCCGCGATCGCGCGAAGCGCCGGCCGGGGGAGGGCGAGGAGGCGCCGCGGGTCGAGGCCCGTCGCTTCCCGCAGGATCCGGAAGGCATCGGTGCGCCGGGCGTCGTCCGCCAGGTAGGCCACGTTTTCCCGGAGGATGTTCGCGAACGGGTCCGAGGGCGGAGGAGGAGGGGCGCCGTAGAGATCCCGCAACGCGGCGACGACCCACTCGAGTCGGGACGACATCTTTTTTCCGGACGGTTTCGCTTGCACGTCGATCTCTGCTGTCCGAAGTATGCGCCGTGGCGCGCGTCCGGTCGCGGGGTCCGGGGCGTCCGCCTTCTGTATGCTGTTGCCCGTGAACAGCCGAGTCCCGCGCTGGCTTCTTCTGCTCCTCCTGTCCGTCTCCCCCGCCTGCGCTCCGGCGGCGGCGCCGCGCGGAACGGCATCGGTTCCGCCCGCCGAGAAGGGGTCCTTTCGCAAGCCGGATCTCGTCGAGCTCGTGCGGCTCGACCGGACGGTCCATCTCGACATCCGGTACGCGACCCCGAACAATTTCGCCCGGCGCGCCGTCTACCGCGACGCCCGGGCCTTTCTCCAGCGGCCCGCCGCGCAGGCGATGGTCCGCGCTCATCGCGCCCTGGCGGCGCACGGCTACGGAATCGTCGTTTTCGACGGGTACCGCCCCTGGTCGGTAACGAAGCTCTTCTGGGAGAT
>JALYUA010000302.1 GCA_030854005.1 Acidobacteriota bacterium | reverse complement strand
CTCCTTCAGCTCGACCCTGAGCGGCGCCACGGCGCACAAGACGAGCTGGCTGTACGGCGGAACGCTGAGCTCGGCGACGGCGGGACGGCCGATGACGGTCTTGAGATCTCAGGATCCGTTCTCCTCCACCCTGATGACGACTCTGGACACCCGGACCGGCAACGTCGATCAGCCGCACACCAACGCGAAGACCGCCGCGGCCGCGCAGGACAAGCTCTACGTCGGATTCAACAACGGGTATGGATGCGGCGCGCCGTCCGGCCGCACTTCGACGCTCGACGTCTCGCAGGACGCCGCCGCCGGCGCTCCGACCCTGACTCTCGACGTCATTGAAGCGCGCAACACGGCGTGCCAGGACGGGTTCGCCCAGGTCGCGGCCCCGCACAGCGACGGCACCGTGTACGCGGCGTTCATCCATGACTGGAGCTCCGCGCCGCGGCTCGTCGTCGTGCGCGACGACAAATGGGGGATGGGCGCGACGCCCTTCGCGGCGTTGACGGACCCGAGCGACTCGGTGGCCGGGCGATACGTCACGACCTCCCTGACCCTCGCGTCCGGAACCATGGGACAGAACCGTCTCGGCGCGAGCAACGTTTCGATCGCGGTCGATCCGGCCAACAGCAACCGGGTTTACGTCGCGTGGGGAGACTCGAACGGCGCGAACAGCGAAACGATCCACGTCCGCCGGTCGATCAACCGGGGAGTGGACTGGTCGAACGATCTCATGACGATCACGGGCGCCATGAACCCCCAGGTTGCGATCGACGACATCGGCATCGTCGGAGTGCTCTATCAAAGCGTCTCGGGAGGAAAATGGGAGACCCGGCTCGCGCGCTCGAACAACATGGACGCGACGACGTTCGCAACGCCGGGGATCCTTCTCGCGAAACAAAGCGCTTCCACGCCCACGGCGACCTACTCCCCGTACCTCGGCGATTACGCCTCGCTCGTGACCGCCGGCAGCAACTTCGTCGGAATGTTCTGCGCGAGCAACTATCCCGACAAGGCCAACTTCATGACCGGCGTCACGTTCCAGCGCGAGGTGGACTGGACGTCCCACAAGCTCTACTCGGATGCCGCCCACACGAAGGCGGTGGCGCCGTCGATCGACCCGTATTTCTTCGAGATCAGTACGAGCATCTGCAACAAGACGCCGTTCTTCTGCAACATCTGCAAATTGAAGCCTTACCTCTGCTACCCGATTTTCGACCCGCTGTGGTGGCTGAAGTGCCCGATGTGCGGGATCGAGATCCTGGTCAAGCTGGACGACGACTACTACAAGCAGGTCACGGTGTACGACTCGCTGGGCAGGAAGGCGGGCACGCTCCAGCGGCTTCCCGAGCCGGTCGTCGAGAAGGGCGTGGCGTACAACTACAAGGTCAGCCTCCAGCCGAAGGAGGGCCTCGGATACGTCCTCAAGGCCGAGCTGGCCACCGGAAAGACTCTGCCAGGCAACTTCACGCCGCCGGTCTCGGTGAAGCAAGTCGAGCGATAGGCGCGCCCCCTCCTCCCAGGGCTCCGGGAGAGGAAAGGGCTGAGGGTCATCGCGGGGACCTCGCAGGGACTATCCTTCCCCCGCATGACTTCGAGCGATCCTCCCGAGCGGCCGCGTGCCGTGTCGGTCATCGGGTGGACCGCGCTCGTGATCGCGGGGTTCTTCGTCGCTCGAGCTCTCATCGACCTCGTCATCTGGCGCGTGATGCGGCCCGCCATCCCCGCGCTCCTCGAGACCTCCCTCGGCCGCGAACCGGCCCCTCCTCATCTCCGGTTCCTCCTGGAGCACCTGACGGAGTTGAAGCTCGCCCAGGCGTGCTTCTGGTCGTTCGTAGCCGCAAGCGCCATCGGCCTTCTTCGGTTGCGGCCATGGGCCCGCGTGGCGATGCAGGCGGCGTGCGGCGTTCTCGCCGGCTACTGCGCCGTCGTGGCCCTTTTCTGGATCCGGGCCTGGAGCCTCTCTCCGAGGGAGAGCCCTCAGTCCGGGCAGCTCTCCGACGCTCACCGGGCGATTCTTCTCTCGGGCGCACTCGGTCTGTGCGTTCTTTTCGCGAGTGGTCTCGCCGCGGTGGTCCTCCTGCTGCGCGGCGAGCGTGTCAAGGCCGTGTTTCGCGCGCCTCCGGCTCCCGGTCCGAGCCGGTAAAATCCCGGGCGGACGTCAGGAGGTCTGCCCATGATCACGAATTCACAGAGCGGGACCACGGTCGACGAAGTGGCTTCCTCGATCTATCGCATCTCGACGCCGGTGACCGTCGTGCCCGGCGGCTTCAGCTTCAACCAGTACCTGATCGTGGACGAGGAACCCGTCCTCTTCCACACCGGGCCCCGCCGGCTCTTCCCCTTCGTGCGCGAGGCCGTCGAGTCGGTGATCCCGGTCGAGTCCCTGCGGTGGATCGGCTTTTCTCACGTCGAGGCCGACGAGTGCGGCTCGTTGAACGAATTCCTGGCGGTGGCGCCGTCCGCCCGGCCCCTCTGCAGCCAGATCGCGGCGATGGTTTCGATCGAGGACATGGCCGACCGCCCGCCGCGGCCGCTCGCGGATGGAGAGGCGATGAGCATCGGCCGGGGCCGCGTCCGGTGGATCGACGCCCCGCACATGCCTCACGGCTGGGAGTGCGGGTACCTGTTCGAGGAGACCACGGAGACGCTTCTCTGCGGCGATCTCTTCACGCAGCCCGGCGCGCAGCATGCGCCCGTGACGTCGAGCGACATCCTGGGGCCCAGCGAAGCCATGCGCGCGCAGCTCGACTACTTTTCCCACTCGACCCGCGCGGCCGCGCTTCTCGGGAAGCTCGCGGAGACTAGACCGAAGACCCTCGCCTGCATGCACGGGAGCGCGTGGACCGGCGACGGGCGGAAGATGCTGCTCGAGCTCGCGGACGTGCTCGCGCCCCCCGGGGCTTGATTCGCGCGGGCTTCTCCTCAGTCGGCCGTTCGCGCCCCCTCGGCACGGGGGAAGGTGCGAAGGACGGGTGTCCGTCGGGCCTACTCGTCCCGCAGCGTTCGGATCGGATCGAGGCGCGTCGCGCGGAGTGCGGGGGCGACGCACGCGGCCAGCGCGACGAGGCAGAGGATCAGCGCCACGGCGCCCAGCGTCCAGGGATCGGTCGCCGTGACGCCGTAAATGAGCGTCTGAAGCGCGCGGCCGAGCGCCAGCGCGGCGGCGGCGCCGATCGCCATCCCGACGAAGGCGGGGCGCATTCCCTGGAAGACGATCAGGCGCAGCACATCCCACATCTGCGCGCCGAGCGCCATCCGGATTCCGATCTCCCGGCCGCGATGCCGGACCCCGTAAGACAGAACGCTGTAGATCCCGACGGCGGCCAGGATGAGCGCGAGCGCCGCGAAGGAACCGAGGAGCAGCATTCCGAATCTCTGCCGCGAAAGCGACTCGGCGATCCACTGGGACATCGGCCCCACCTGCTGGACCGGCTGGCCGGGGTCGACCGCGTGCACCGCGGCGGCGGCGGCGGGACCGATCCCGGCAGAACGGCTTCGGATCGCGAAGTCCATCCGCCGCGGCGGGACCTGCGAGAAGGGAAAGTACATCTGGGAGACCGGCTCAACGTGCTCGAGGCCGTTCTGCTTGACGTCTCCCACGATCCCCACGATCTCGCGCGTCTTCTCCGGCACGAAGGACGCCGTCAATCTCCGGCCGATGGGATCCTGGTTCGGCCAGAACCGCTTCGCCATCGATTCGCTGATCACGATGACCCCGGGTGAGTCCGCCCTGTCCGCGCTGGTGAACGTCCTGCCTCGCTTGAGCGGGATGCGCAGCGTGCGGAAGTAGTCTCCGCCGACGGCGGGCGCGGAAACGTTGGGCTGGCGCGACACCGGCAGGGCCGGCTGGCCTTCGACCGCGATCGGCCATTGGTTCCCTCCCATCAGGGGAAGAAAGCTGACCGCTCCGACGGATTCGGCGCCCGGCAGCGCGCGCAGACGCTCGAGGACGTTCTCGAAGAAGGCAGCGCGCGACGCTCCCTCCTTGTGCCGCGCCTCGGGCGGGGCGATCGTCATCGTGGTGACGTCTCTGGGATCGAAGCCCGGATTCACCCGTTGAAGGTTCGACAGACTCCGGATCAGGAGGCCCGCTCCCATCAGCAGAATCAGCGAAAGCGCGACCTCCGCGACCACGAGAGCGCTGCGCGTGCGATTTCCGCCGGAGTCCGAATCCGTCCGCCCGAGCCCCTGCTTCAACGCATCGACGAGATTCGTGCTCGTCCCGCGCCATGCCGGAGCGAGCCCGGCCAGAACGCCCGTCAGGATCGAGACGACCAGCGTGAAGGCGAGCACCGACAGGCTCAACCGGACTTCGGCCGAGCGAGGGAGTTGGTCCGCCAGCAGCGAAAGCATCCCCTTCACGCCGAACCGGGCGAGAACGAGCCCGAGGGCGCCACCCGTCAGGGAGAGAAGAAGCGATTCGGCGATCAACTGGCGCAGCAGCCGTTCGCGGCTGGCGCCGAGGGCGCTGCGGACGGCGATCTCCTTCTTTCGCGCGAGCGTGCGCGCGAGCATGAGGTTGGCGACGTTCGCGCAGGCGATCAGGAGCACGAACGCCACGGCGGCGAGCAGGACGACGAGCAGAGGCCTCACCTGCCCGACGATGTCCTCCGCCAGCGGCACGACGATGGCGCCCCACTCGGCGTCGTCCTCGGGATACTGCTTCGCGAGCCGCTGGGAGATCACGTTCATTTCCGCCTGGGCGCGCCGGATGTCGACCCCCGGCTTCAGGCGCGCTATCACGGCAATGTTGTGCTCGTTGCGCAGCGCGCGGTCCTTCCCGGTCCAGGCGTTGGGCACCCAGACTTTCGCCCAGTCGGGCAGCACCGCATCCGGGCCCATGACGCCGACGACTCGCCAGGGCTGGTCGTCGAAGCGGATCTCCCGTCCGACGATTCCCCGGTCGCCGCCGAAACGCGTCTTCCAGAAGTCGTGGGAGAGGACGACGGAGCGAGCGGCTCCCGGGGCGTTCTCCTCGGGGAGGAACGTGCGGCCGAGCGCCGGCCTCGACCCGAGAGCGGAGAAGTAATCGGGCGAGATGCGCGCGGCGGTGACCGCCTCGGGATCGCCCGAGCCGGACAGGTTCAGGCTTCCGTACTCGGCGCTGCCCATTTTTTCGAAGACGTGGTTCTGCTTTTCCCAGTCGAGAAAATTCGCGACGGACACGGAGAAGGTCTTCTGTCCGGGAAAGGCGTGGGCGGGCGGCACATGCCAGACCCAGACGAGCCGGTCGGGGTCTTTGAAGGGCAGGGGCTGGAGGAGGACGCCGTTGACGATGCTGAAGATCGCCGTGTTCGCGCCGATCCCGAGCGCGAGCACGATGACCGCGGCGATCGTGAACGCGGGACTCCTGGCGAGCAGGCGCAATCCGTGCCGCAGGTCCTGGATCAGGCTGTTCATGGGTCATTGCTCCTCATTGGGAGGGACTCGGGGGAAAGGGGCGGCGGGGGCGAAACGAGTCATCGCTCGTTGAGACGCATTGCGGCGAGGGAAGTTCCGGATGAGATGGGATTCGCTGCGCCGCCCTTTCGCCGGTGAGGGGCCGGGGTGAAAGGCAGTTTCCCGGCTGATTGAGCCAGCGTGACCGGCTCGCCCCCCTCACCCTTCCTCTCCCCCCGCTGTCGCGGGTGGAGAGGGGAGGAGCGCGCCGGCTCGCGTCCTGCGTGTGGCGCCGAGACGGGTGAGGCCTGGAGACGAGCCGGGACTTACACACTCGGGAGCCGGGACATACACTCTCTGCCTGGAGGTGAACCCATGTCCTCCCCGGGGCGTCCTGTCTTCTGGGTCTGCATACTCCTCCTTGCTTCTCCTCTTTTCGCGGCCGACGACGTCAAAATCTCCGCGGGCGCCGTCGAAGACCAGCGCTCCTCCGACGGCCGGATGAGCGGCCTCTCGATCGAGATCAAGCTCGCGGGCGGCGCGCTGGCGGACGTGAAGGCGCTCCGGGCCCGGCTGAAGTCGGCGAAGGATGACGTCGGGACGGTCCTCTACAAGGGCGCGAAGGGGGACAAGCCCAAGGACTTCGAAGAGTTCTCCCCGGATCGCCGGCCGGGCCCGAGGATCAATCTCTCGAGCCCGAGCCGCGACGCCTCGACCGTCGACGCCTCCGGCGAGGTCGAGCTCTTCATTCCCTCTCGCGACCCCAACACGAAACAGCGATTCGAGAGATTTCTCGGACGGCTCGACAAGCCGATCTCGAGCTCGGCCCTGAAGTCCGCAAAGGTGGAGATCACGCCGCTGTCCGCGGCCGCGTACAAGGCTCGCCAGCAGCAGAACAAGCCTACGAAGGAGCAGATCACCGCGGAAGCGAAGAAACAGGGGGCGACGGACGCGGAGATCAAGCAGGCGATCGCGCTCGTCGAGGCGTTCTCCGCCCTCGGTGGAGAAGAGCCCACCGAGACGAGCGTGCTCATCGAGACGAAGGATCCGGACGGCAAGATCATCTCGATCGATCTCGTCGCCGCGGATGGCAGCGAACTGAAGGCGCCGAGCCGCGGGACCTCGGGCGGCGGCGAGGACAAGCTCGTCAAGATCGATCTGTCGGAGAAGCCGCCACCCGACGCGGCACTCGTCGTGACGTTGCGCACGTCGAAATCCATCGTGTCCGTTCCTCTCAACTTCAAGGAAGTGGCGCTGCCATGAAGGCGGAATTCCGGCGATCCGCGCCCGCTCTCGTTCTCATCGGCTGCGCGCTTGCGGCCGCCTCGCCTCGGCCGGCCGGCGGGCAATCGAAAAAACCGCCGAAGAAGGCGGCGGCGTCCGCGGCGCTCGCTCCCGCGGCATCCGCGGCGTCCGCGCTGGCGCCTCCGAAGATTCAGGTCATCGTGGACTCGGTGTTCGACCGGCGCACGACCAGCGATTTTCCGGGACCGGAGCTCGCCATCACGTTCAAGCTGGAGGGCGAGGACGCGGGCGCGGTGCTCTCGGCGAGGGCCAACGTCGCGCGCGCGGTCGATGACACCGGGAAGAACCTGGCCGATGCATCCGGGAAGCGCGCGATGCAGGGAGAAGGCTGGCAGCAGTCGCGCGAGAACGATCCTCCGACGCCGCGGATCATCCTGGGCAGCCCGACGCGAAAGGCCAGGACCCTGACGTCGGTCGAAGGAGTTCTCGAGGTGTATCTCCCGGGTCGGGATCCGGCGGCCACGGTCAAGATCGACCGGGTGATGGCCAGAAAGGACAAGCCTCTCGCCTCCGCCGCGCTCGCGAGCCAGCGTGTCCGGATCCAGGTCCTGTCGAAGGCCGGCCTCGAAAAAGAGAAGGCCCGCGCGGAGGCGGCGAAGAAGGCGGAGGCCGCCAGGAAAAAGAAGAAAAGCCCGAAGAAGTCCGACACGCTCGGGATGGAGGTCCTCGCGGAGGGTATGGCCGACGCGCTCGTGAGTGTCTTCGAGAGGTTGTTCTCGAACGTCGGAGAGAACGACCTGATTCTGAAGGTGGACGATCCCGGCAAGAAGATCTTCTCCTTCGACCTGGCCGGTCCGGACGGCGCGCCCATCCAGACCTACGGAACCACCGACCTCGAGGGCTATCGAATCGTCCGCGTCTTCGAGCCGATCCCCGAGAGCGCGACTCTCCAGGTGCGTCTCAAGACCGCGCGGTCGTTTGGCGAAGTGCCGTTCTCCTTGTCCAACGTGAAATTGCCGTGATAGGGAGGTTGAGCGTTGAGCGTTCAGACTCCCGTCACGGATGCGGCGCGGGTCGGGTCCTCGGCCTCTCGTAGTCCGGGTCGGGTCGCCAGCGGCCGTTGGAATGAATCAGGCGGGCGAGAGGGACGGAGGGGGCGGGGGCGTCCGGGTGGATGCCGATGACGCACCCCTCCTCGACCGACCGCGCGGCGGAGGCCGGGTGCGGAGTCTCCTGGAATCCGAGTGTGACGAAGCGAACGCCGCTCGTCGCGCGCAGCCTCACCGTCACGGCGCACGGCAGCCTGAGCTCTTCTCCGCGCCGGTCGATCGCGAGACCCGGTTCGATCTCGACGTGCGGGCCGCCGGACCCTGCGGTGTCGTCGATCCGGACATCCAGCCCGGAGACGGTCCC
>JALYUA010000298.1 GCA_030854005.1 Acidobacteriota bacterium | reverse complement strand
GTCTCCCTCTACCCCACGGGAGGGGGCGAGCCGAAGCCGATTCGGGGCCTCGCCGCGGGCGAGGTGCCGTGCAGCTGGGACGAAACCGGAAAGTCTCTGTTCGTCTACCGTCCGGGGGAGTTTCCGGCGCGCGTCTTCCGCCTGGAGATCGAGACGGGCGCGCGCACTCCGTGGAGAGAGCTGATGCCCGCCGATCCGGCGGGCGTCACTTTCATCCGCCCGCCGCATTTCACGGGCGACGGAGGAGCGTACGCCTACAGCTTCTCGCGCCTCCTGCATACGCTCTATCTCGCGAAAGATCTCCGGTAATGGTGACGCAACGTAGAATCCGGATACCTTCGCAATGTCCATCTCATCGGGCTCGCGCCTCGGCCCCTACGAGATCCTCGCGCCCATTGGCGCGGGTGGCATGGGCGAAGTCTGGCGCGCGCGCGATCCGCGCCTCGGCCGTGACGTCGCGATCAAGGTCCTGCCGGCGTCGTTTTCCGCCGACGCGGACCGGCTGCGCCGCTTCGAACAGGAGGCGCGAGCCGCCGGGATCCTGAACCACCCGAACATCACCGCCGTCCTCGACATCGGGGAACACGACGGGGCACCGTACGTCGTCCAGGAGCTGCTCGAGGGCGAGACGCTGCGGCAGGCGCTCGCCGGCGGTCTCTCGCCGCGCAAGGCGATCGACCATGCGATCCAGATCGCCCATGGGCTCGCCGCCGCTCACGAGAAGGGCATCGTCCACCGGGACCTGAAGCCGGAGAACGTTTTCATCACGCGCGACGGCCGATTGAAGATCCTGGACTTCGGCCTGGCGAAGCTGACGCACACAGAGGAAGGTTCGCAGGCGACCAACCTGCCGACGGCCACCGCGGGGACGGAGCCGGGGATGGTGCTCGGCACGCTCGGCTACATGTCGCCCGAGCAGGTACGGGGCCGTCCGGCGGACGCGCGAAGCGACATCTTCTCCTTCGGAGCCATCCTCTACGAGATGCTGGCGGGGCAGCGCGCGTTCAAGGGCGACTCCGCCGCCGACACGATGTCGGCGATCTTGAAGGAAGACCCGCCGGACCTCGCCGTCACCAACCGGAACATCGCTCCCGGAGTCGAGCGCATCGTCCGCCACTGCCTGGAAAAAAACCCCGAGCAGAGATTTCAGTCCGCGCGCGATCTCGCGTTCGATCTCGAAGCGCTCTCCGGAATCTCCGCGCCGGCGACGCCCCCCATCGGAGAGGGCAGTGCGCCCGTCCGCTCGAGACGTGTCCCCGTTCCAGCGGCTCTGGGAGCCGCGATCCTTCTGGCTGCGGGCGCTTATTTCACCGGCAGCCGCCTCGCGCGGCGCGGACGGACCGAAGAGATCTCCTTCCGGCAGGTCACCTTCAAGAACCAGCCGATCTTCAACGCCCGGTTCGCGCCGGACGGACAAACCGTGGTCTTCAGCACGGCGCCGAACGGAAACGCGCCCGAGATCTTTTCGTGGCGTCCCGACTCTCCCGGCGCCGTGTCCCGCGGGCTGCAGCGGGTTCACCTGCTCGCCGTGTCCTCGCGCGGCGAGCTCGCGGTGCTGACGAACGCCCGCTTTCTCCGCCACAAGATGTTTCTCGGAACCCTCGCCCGGATGCCGCTCGAGGGAGGGGCGCCGCGCGAGCTCGCGAACGAGATCCGTGAAGCCGACTGGTCGCCCGACGGAACGGAACTGGCCGTCACGCGCAACGTGGGCGGCAAGGACCGGCTCGAGTTTCCTCTCGGAAAAGTCCTGCTCGAGACGGGCGGCTACTTTTCCGACATCCGGTTCTCTCCCGATGGAAAGCGGATCGCGTTCTTCGAGCATCCCATCCGGTTCGACGACCGCGGCAACATCGGCGTCGTGGATCTCGCCGGAAAGAAGACCCTGCTCTCCGAGGGCTACTGGAGCGAAGAAGGCCTCGCGTGGTCGAAGGACGGGCGGGAGATCGTCTTCTCCGCGGGGTCGGGATACAACCTGTTCAAGATCTTCGCGGTCGATCTTTCGGGCCGCCGGCGCACCGCGCTCCAGAGCGCCGGCGGGCTGACGATTCACGATCTCTCGAAAGAGGGACTGTGGGCGACGAGCCGCGACGATCACTTCAAGGATATTTCGGCCCTTCCTCCGGGCTCCACTCAGGAGCGGGATCTCTCCTGGCTCGAGCTGACGTGGCCGGTCGCCCTGACCCCGGACGGCAAGACGCTCCTCTTCACCGAGGACAGTCCGTCCGCCGGCCCGTACTACTCGACCTGCGTGCGCGCCACGGATGGGTCTCCCGCCGTCCGGCTCGGAGACGGGACCGCGCTCGACCTGTCCGAGGACGGAAAGTCCGCGCTCGCGGTGATCCCGACGAACCCCGACCGGCTCGTCATCTATCCGACGGGCGCCGGACAGACCCGTACGATCCCGAGCGGAGGCATCGTCACTTACGAATCGGCTCGGTTCTTTCCGGACGGCCGCCGTATTCTTCTCTGTGGACACGAAAAGGACCGCGGAGTCCGCTGTTACGTGCAGGGAATCGAAGATTCGAAACTTCGGCCTGTGACGCCGGAAGGCACCTCCGCCGGGTTCGTCTCGCCGGACGGCCGCCAGATCGTGGTCCGCAGCCCGCGGGGGCTCGAAGTTCTGCCTTCCGAGGGCGGAGAGGGGCGGGTCATTCCGGGCGCCGGCGACGACACGGTTGTCCGGTGGGCGCCGGACGGAAAGTCTCTTCTCGTGAGCCCGCCCTGGGAGGTGCCCCAGAGTGTCTCGAGGCTCGACCTCACAACCGGCCGACGGGAACCGTTCCGGATCTTCGGCCCGCCCGATCTGACGGGCGCGGTCGGAATTTATCCGATCGTGATCTCGGATGACATGAAGGTCTACGCCTACGGCACGCGACGGATGCACTCGCACCTCTTTCTCGTCGACGGGGCTCGATGACGCTTTCCGCGGCTTCGCGCCTCGGTCCCTACGAAATCCTCGCCGCCATCGGAGCGGGCGGCATGGGCGAGGTTTACAAGGCGCGCGACACGCGCCTCGAGAGGACCGTCGCCGTCAAGGTCCTCTCCCCGCAACTTTCCAGTTCTCCCGACGTGCGCCAGCGCTTCGAGCGCGAAGCGAAGACGATCTCATCGCTCTCGCATCCGCACATCTGCGCGATCTACGACGTGGGCCGGGAAGGCGAGACCGACTACCTCGTGATGGAGTACATCGAAGGCCAGACGCTCGCGGACCGCCTCGCCAGCGGGCCGCTCGACCTGGACCAGACGCTGCGATGCGGTATGGAGATCGCAGACGCGCTGGATCTCGCGCACCGCCACGGGATCGTCCACCGGGACTTGAAGCCCGGCAACATCATGCTGACGAGCTCCGGGATCAAGCTCCTCGATTTCGGTCTCGCCAGGGCTTTCTCTCCGGCCACGGCGCAGGGAAGCCTGACCGGGCTGCCCACGCAGGCGAATCTGACCGCGGAGGGAACGATCCTGGGGACCCTCCAGTACATGGCGCCCGAGCAGCTGGAAGGAAAGGAAACCGACGCGCGGACCGACATCTTCGCCCTGGGCGCGGTGCTCTACGAAACGTCGACGGGAAGAAAGGCGTTTTCGGGGACGAGCCAGGCCTCGCTCATCGGAGCGATCCTGCATACCGAGCCGCCGCCGCTCTCGGGCATCCACCCGATGACGCCACCCGGACTGGAGCGCGTCGTGAAGCGCTGCCTCGCCAAGACACCGGAGAGGCGCTGGCAAAGCGCCCGCGACGTCCTGCTCGAGCTCGAGGACGTGCGGGAAGGAACCGATGTCCCGGCCACCGGATCGTCGCCGGCGCGGCGGCGGTTGCCGGAGGTCGCGGGCTGGGTGGCCGCGGCGGTGCTCATGGCCGGCCTGCTCGGCTCGATCTTCCTCCGCGGACGCCCGCCGCATCCGGCGGCCGTTTCCCGCCTCCGGTTCGCGATCCCTCCCCCTTCCGGTGCGGAGTTTCAGGGAATGCCCGCCATCTCGCCGGACGGACGCAAGCTCGCGTTCGTCGCGACGACGACCGACGGCCGCGACCTCCTCTTCCTTCGTCCGCTCGAATCCCTCGAGGCGCGCCGCCTCGAAGGCACCGAAGGAGCGGCCTTTCCTTTCTGGTCGCCCGACGGGCGTTCTCTCGCTTACTTCGCACAGGGAAAGCTCGCGAAGATCGACGCCGCCGGAGGATCCCCCCAGATCCTTTGCGACGCCCCGAATCCTCGAGGCGGATCGTGGAGCTCTCGGGGGGCGATCGTCTTCTCGGTCAATGGCGGCGGTGAGATCCATCGCGTCGGAGAAAACGGAGGGCGATCGGCCAGCATCGCTCATCTCGTTGCGCGCCCGCAGGAGACGAATCGCTGGCCGGACTTCCTGCCGGACGGAGACCATTTTCTCTACTTCGTGCTCGGCGTGGATCCGAAGACCTCCGGCACGTGGGTGGGTTCCCTGGAATCGAAAGAGACGAGCCGTCTCACTCCCTCCGACGGAGGCGGCCTGTACGCGCCGCCGGGCTTCCTGCTCTACCGGAGCGGCGGCCGATTGATGGGACAGAAATTCGATGCCCGCAAGCGCGTCATCAGCGGAGAACCGTTTCCGGTCGTCGAGCAGATCCGCTGGAACGGTGTCGCGACCGCAGCCCTGGCGGTCTCGGCGTCCGACACGGGACTGCTGGTCTATCAGACGGGCGGGGCGACCGCGAGTCAGCTCCAGCTGTACGACCGCGCCGGGCGGGAGCTTCAGGCGATCGGTCCCCCCGGGGCGTACTGGGAGCCCACGCTCTCGCCCGACGCCCGGCGGATCGCGGTGCCGAGGATCGATCAGGAAGGCCTTGCGGCCGCCATCTGGACGGGCGACGTCGAGCGAGGGAGCCTGTTTCGTCTGTCGTCTCAGGCGCCCATTGCCGCAACGCCTGTCTGGAGCGGCGACGGCGGGAGGATCGTCTACAGCGCCTACCCGACGGGTGAGGTGTACGTTCGCGATCCGGCCGGAGCCGGCGGCGAAAAGCTGCTCTACCGGGCGCCCGGCTTCACTCCCCTCGATGACTGGTCGAAAGACGGGCGTTTTCTTCTCTATGAAGTCATCGACTGGCAACTTTTCCACAACGAGGTGTGGATGCGCGACCTGCAAACCGGTCAGAGCCGTCCGGTCCTCCAGGAGAAATACAGCCAGTACGGAGCACGGCTTTCTCCCGATGGCCGCTGGCTCGCGTATCAGTCCGAGGAGTCGGGAATCTCCGAGATCTTCGTCCGGAGCTTTCCGGAATCCCGTGAGCGACGGCAGGTCTCTTCCGGCGGCGGCGGTCAGCCGCGATGGAGAGGAGACGGACGCGAGCTCTTCTACATCTCGCCGGACAGCAAGGTCATGGCCGTCGAGGTCGGCGCCGGCGCCCCGTTCGAGGCGGGACCTCCCCGCGCGCTCTTTCAGACCCGGATCCTGCCATTGGTCGAAGCCCGCAATCACTACGACGCGGCCGCGGACGGGCAACGCTTCGTGGTCAATTCGCGACGCACGGAGGACGCCTCGCTTCCGATTCTGGTCGTGAGCGGTTGGGTGCCGGAGAAGGCGGATTGAGGTCTCCCCTCATTCGGTGCGCGACCTGCGCCGTACGTCTCGCACGCAAGTAGAATCCCGTCCCGTGCCTCCGCTCTCCCTCCGAAAGCGTCCCGGGCGCGCCGCTCTCCTCGCCGGGTCCTGCCTCCTGGCTCTCGCGTGCGCGTCGGGCGGGCATTCGGCCGCCTCCGGTGCGGTGTCTCCGCGCCTTGCGGGGCCGGCCGGCCGGCGCGTTCACTACGAGGTGTTCGGGAAAGGCGAGCCGGCTCTGGTCTTCGTGCACGGATGGTCTTGCGACATGACATTCTGGGACGAGCAGACGCCGCACTTCGCCGCGCGGCACCGCGTCGTTCTCATCGACCTGCCCGGACACGGCCGGAGCGAAGTGCCCGAGGGAGAGCTCTCGATGGACGTCTTCGCGGACGCGATCGACGCGGTCCTCCGCGACGTGAAGATCCCGGCCGCGGTTCTCGTGGGACACAGCATGGGCACTCCGGTGATCCGCCAGTTTTACCGTCGCTACCCCGGAAAGACGCTCGCCCTGGTCGCCGTGGATGGAGCGCTGCGCCCGTTCTCGAAAGACCCGAAGGCGGGGGAAGGGTTCCTGGGCCCGCTCCGGGGCGACGGCTACCTTCCCGCTTTCACGAAGATGGTCAACGGCATGACCGCGCCCGTCCCGGACGAGCGCAAGAGGGAGCGCATCCGAAAGGCCATGCTCGCGACGCCGCAGAGCGTCGTCGTCCGGGCGGGTGACGGAATGTTCGACTCCAGGATCTGGGGCGACGATCCGATCCGGGTCCCTCTCCTCGTCGTCTCGGCGAAGAGCTCGGGATGGCCGTCCGACTACGAGGCCTGGGTCCGGACGCTCGCGCCGCGGGCGCGCTACGTCGAGATGGAGGGGGTCAGCCATTTCCTGATGATGGACGACCCAGCGAAGTTCAACGGACTGCTGGACTCGTTTCTCGACACGGAGCTGTCGAACCGGTCCCGCTGACGAAAAGCCGCTCTCGGCGCCCCTTTACAATCCCGGCACACGATCCGGAGGATTCACCCTGGCTCTGACTGCGGGTTCGAAGCTCGGCCCCTACGAGATCCTTTCGGCGCTCGGCGCCGGAGGCATGGGCGAAGTGTGGCGAGCGCGCGACCCGCGCCTCGGGCGCGAAGTGGCGATCAAGGTCCTTCCGGAGTCGCTCGCGGCCGACTCAGACCGGCTGTCCCGGTTCGAGCAGGAAGCGCGCGCCGCGTCCGCGCTCAATCACCCGAACATCGTGACCATCTACGAGGTCGGGAAAACGGACGCCGTCTCGTGGATCTCGATGGAGCTCGTCCGGGGATCGACCGTTCGAGAGCTGATCGCGGGCGCACCGCTCGCGCCCAAACGCCTTCTCGCCCTGGCCGCCCAGATCGCGGACGCCCTGGGAAAGGCGCACGACGCGGGAATCGTTCACCGGGACCTGAAACCCGAGAACATCATGGTGACGCGCGACGGGCTCGTGAAGATTCTCGACTTCGGCCTCGCGAAGCTCGCGGTCTCCGGCGACTCCGTCACCACCGCCGAAACGGTGGGGCACCCCACGAGATCCGGAGTAGTCCTCGGCACGGTCGGATACATGTCGCCCGAGCAGGCGAGCGGCAGAACCGCCGATTTTCGGTCCGACCAGTTCTCGTTCGGATCGGTGGTCTACGAGATGGCGACCGGAAAGCGGGCCTTTTCGCGCGCGACGACCGCCGAGACCCTGACCGCGATCATCCGGGACGAGCCCGAGCCCGTGGAAGCGTCCGCCCCTCTCACGCCCTTCCCGTTGCGATGGCTCATCGAGCGGTGCCTCGCCAAGGACCCCGAGGACCGCTACCGCTCGACGCGGGATCTCGCCCTCGATCTCGCCCGCCTGCGGGACCACTCTTCCGACATTTCCCGCGAGTCCGTCACGGCGGCGAAGGCGCCCCGCTCCCGCCGCCGCCGGCTCGGGACGGCTGCGGGGACAGGTGTGCTTCTGGCGGCCGCGCTCGCGCTGTTTTTCCTGCGCCGGCCTTCGAGAGTGCCCGCGGGCGCCGCCATGCGATTCACGATCTCGGTTCCCCCGGGCACGATCTACTCGCCTCCCGAAGTCTCTCGAGGCCTTTCGGTCTCGCCCGACGGCACCCGCCTCGTGATCGAGGCGTATTCGAAGGGACGGCGGCGGCTCTTCGTCCGGCCGCTCGACTCGGACGAGGCGACCGAGCTCGAAGGCTCGCTCGACTCGACCGGCCATTTCTGGTCTCCCGACAGCCGCTTCATCGCGTTCTACGCCGACGGGAAGCTGAAGAAGATCCCGGCCACCGGGGGTCCCGCCGTGGAGCTTTGCGACGCTGCCTTCGCTCTGGTCGGAACGTGGAATCGGGAGGGAACGATCCTCTTCTCCAACTTCAATCCCCCGGGGATCTTCCGGGTCCCGGACACGGGAGGCCGGCCCGAGCTCGCTCTTGCCCCGGACCGTGCGCGCGGACAGATGACTCTGATCTGGCCGCATTTCCTGCCCGATGGGAAGCGATTTCTCTACATAGCGGGAACGGGCGGACTCAACGTCCGCGAATTGAGAGTGGCCTCGCTCGATTCGAAAGAGACGGCGCTCGTCAGCCGCTTCAACTCTCGCGTCGAGTATGTCGCCCCGGGATATCTCGTCTATGCGCGGGAGAGCTCGCTCTTCGCCCAGCCGTTCGACGAGCGGAAAGCCGCTCTGTCCGGCGAGCCGCGGATGCTGGCCTCCAACGTCCACTACTTCTTCGGTCCCAGCCACGCGTCATTCTCGGTTTCGCAGACGGGAGTGCTCGCGTATCAGACGGCGGCTCGACCCGACGAGATCGTCTGGCTGGATCGGGCCGGGAAAAGGGTCGGCCAGATCGGCGAGCCCGTGGTCGTCATGGGTCTTCGCCTCTCGCCGGACGGGAAGAGAGCCGCCGCGGACATCGAGGATCACCGCACGGGAACGTCCGACGTCTGGGTGACGGAGCTTTCGTCGGGCGTCTCGACGAGGATTCACTCCGACCCGATCGACGAAAAAATGCCGATGTGGTCTCCCGATGGGTCCAGATTGATCTATCGATCGGATCGCCAGGGGCCGCCCGATATCTATGAGATCGCTCCGGGGGCGCCGGGCAGCGAGCGGCCCCTCTTCGAAGCGCCCGGCGTGCAGGAACCGGCGGACATCTCGCGGGACGGGCGGTTCCTCGCCTACCTGAACGAGGCGCAATCGGCTCTGTGGCACATCTGGCTTCTTCCGCTTCAGGGCGGCGGAAAGCCGGTGCCCTGGCTCGGCACGCGGTTCCACGAGACGAGCCCGCGCTTTTCTCCCGACGGACGGTGGATTGCGTTCGAGTCGAACGAATCCGGGGTGCCCGAGATCTACGCCGCGCTGACGGAGGGAGCCGGCGAGCGGCGGCGCATCTCTCCCACCGGCGGAAGGCTGCCCCGCTGGCGCGCCGACGGGAAAGAGCTCTTCTACATCGCGTCGGGCGGAGTCGTGATGGCCGTTCCAGTGACTCCCGGCGTGCCGCTCCAGACCGGCCTGCCGGCGCCGCTCTTCCGTTCGGACCCCGAGATCCACAACTACGACGTGATGCCCGACGGGTCCCGGTTTCTCGCCACGGTGCCGCTCGAGAAGACTTCCGAGTCGCCCATCCGCGTCATCGTCCAGTGGCCGCGCCTCCTCGAAC
>JALYUA010000296.1 GCA_030854005.1 Acidobacteriota bacterium | reverse complement strand
CGGTTAGACTTTCCTCATTGCTCCCCCTGTGGGCCGACATCCTCCTGGCTCTCGCCGCGGCGGGAGCGACGGCGTCCGCGCTCTCGCTCCGCGCGCGGGAACGGCGAACGCTCGGCCGGCTGGCCTTGAGAGAGCGGCGGGGACACTTTCTCGGAGAATCGCCGGATCTCCGCCAGATCCTGAAGCACGCGTTCTCGGCGGCGGCCGAGGTCCTTCCCGTCACCCGCTTCGACCTGTACCGGGTCGGCTCCGACTTCCGGGTCGAGGAGGTCTGGTCCGTCTCGTCGCCCGGACCCGGCTCCGATCCCGAGCCGGTCCTCGAAACGAACAGCTCGCACTTAGCCGAGCGGATCGACCCGGCGCGGCTGCGGGAGATGACCGCCACGGAGACGGACCGGTCCTTCGCGCCTCGCGACCTGCTTTCGGGCGGGCCGCCCTCGCGGCGCCTGCGGCTCCCCCTCTACTCGGGCGACCGCCTGATCGCTCACCTCGATCTGACGAGCTCCGAAACGGTCGCGGACGCCACCCGGGAGGAGATCCGCTCTCTCCTCGGTCCCCTGACCGCCTCCCTCCACGCCTTTCGCAACTGGACGATCGCCGTCACGGACGAGCTCTCCGGCCTCGCCTCGCGCCGTTACTTCGAGACGCGCCTGTCCGAGGAATGGGCGCGGCGGTCCCGGTACGGCGGCGAGCTCGCTGTCGCCTCGTTTGACCTCGACCGCTTCAAGGCGCTGAACGATTCCCTGGGACACGCCGCGGGAGACGTCGCCATCCGGCGATTCGGCGAGATCGTGCGGGACGCGGTCCGCAGCTCGGACATCGCCTGCCGGTACGGAGGCGAGGAGTTCGCCGTTCTCTTTCCCGAGACGTCCGGCGAGGCGGCGCGCGCCGTCGCCGAACGCATCCGTTTCGCCGTGCAGGAGGAGATCTTCGACAGCGCCGGGACCCCCTTTCGGATCACGGTCTCAGGCGGAGTCGCAGACGCGGCCGGCGCCCCCGACCGCGAGAGCCTCCTGGTCCAGGCCGACAAGGCGCTCTATGCGGCCAAGGCGGCGGGGCGGGACCGGGTCGAGGCCTATGGCCCGGACGGGCGGTAGGCGGTAGGCGAGAGGCGGTAGGCGAGAAGCGGTTTCATCGGTCTCCGGTCGGGTTGACCGCGGAGCACCGCGGCGTCTCCCTCCCGTGGTACATCGCCCCCCGCCCCTCCACCGTATAGTCCCGCCTGCGATGCCCTCGGACCAGCCGGACGACCGGGAATCGATCTCCGCGCTCATCGACGAGATGATCGAATCCCAGCGCGTCCGCCTGATGGATCTCGCGCGGCGGATCGACCCGTCCCTCTCCGCTGACGACCTGATGCAGCCCCACGACCATCCGAAGGTCGCGACGAATCCCGACTTCCAGTTCGAGGACGGGATCCTGGCCGGCTACCTCGCGGTCCGGGCCGCCCTCCGGGCCAGGCGATAGAGCCAACCTCGTCCGCGGAACCGGTCGGGGCGGACGAGACTCTCCAGGGTCTCCGCTTGGAACCGGATCCAGCCATCGTCGTCCGGACGAACTCCGAGCTCTCCGAGCCACGCGCCGGTCTCGCGGGCCAGCCGCAACAACGCCTCCTGCGGGGACGGCGGCGGCTCCGCCCCGCCTTTCATGGTCTCTCGATTCCCGCGGCGGAGAGGAGCGCGGAGACCGCGGCGTCCCAGGTTAGCTCCGCGACGCGGGCGCGTCCGCGCTCGCCCATCGCCCGCAGGACGTCGATCTCTCCCCAGCCGACGCGCAACGCGGCCCCCATCGCCTCGGGCCGGGGCGGCACGACGAATCCCGTCACGCCGTCCTCGACGAACTCGAGCGGCCCTCCCGCGTCGTCGGTCGTCAGGACCGGCTTCCCCGAAAGGAAGGCCTCGAGCGGCACGTATCCCAGGTCCTCGCCCGCGGGGGGGACGACGACGATCCGCGCCCCGGCAAAGAGGTCGAGAAGCTCCTCGTCTTCCGCTCGCGCGACCCAGCGGATGCGCGCGGAGACGCCGAGCTCCACCGCCAGGCGCCGGCACCGATCCTCTTCCGGCCCACGGCCCACCAGAACCAGCCGGGCTTCGGGCGCGTGGGCGAGAGCGGCGACCGCGAGGTCCGCCCGCTTCCAGGCGTCGAGCCGGCCGACGCAGAGCGCGTAGTCCCCGAAGGGGCCGGTGCGGTAGCGCCCCGCCAGCGGCGGCGGATGGTAGAGCGGCTCGCTCGCCATCCCGTTGAATCGCGCGAGACGCTCCGCCACGGTGCGGGAGTTGGCGAAGATTCGTCGCGCCTCCGTCAGGCCGACGCGGTCGACCTGCGCGATCGCCTCGCGCGTGCGCCGGTCCTCCGCGTTCGAGGTGAAATCGCTGTACGCCGTGCCGAACTGGTCGTACGCCTGCCGGTACTGGTGGATCAGCCAGACGATCTTGTTGGGATGCCGCGCGGCGTAGCTCGGGAACCGGGTCGCGATCACGGCGTCCACGCGCCGCCCGGAAAACTCCGAGAGGTCGAGGCTCCGCCACGCGAGGGCGCTTCGCATGAGATCGAATCGTTCGCGCTCGATCAGCGGCATCGTGACGAGGTCCGCCTCGACGCCGCGGAGCTTCAGCTCGTCCGTCAGACGCCGGACGTGCTTCTCGGCGCCTCCCTCGGAAAAAGGGCTCTGCACTCCGAGGACGAGAATGCGCGGCGGCAGGCTCACCGTGTCGAGCGGGAGCCCGCCGAAGGGCCGCGACAGCCGGCAGAGGCGATCACGGGCCGGCGGGCCGTTCGGGGGACCGGGCGAGCACGGCATAGTCCTGCGGCCCGAACAGGAGGCCGTTCAATTTCACGTCGTTGGCGGAGGACTCCTCGAGCCGCGCCTCCGGCGGAAGCGGGGAAAGAAGCTCGATCCGAACGTCGGCGAACCCGGCCGCCTGCGCGAGGAACCGGAGGGCCTCGGGCGGAACCGGCCTCACGTGCGACGGGTCCAGGAAGAAGGCCTTCCAGGCGAAGAGCGAATCCGTGTTGATCGTCTCCGCGACGAGAAGACCGCCGGGCGCCAGTGCCCGGCGCGCCTCGCGCAGAAACGCGAAGATCGCCTCCGGGGTCCAGTGCTCGACGACCTGCAGGGCGACGACGGCCCCCAGAGAGCCGGCGGGCCGCGCCGCCAGCAAGGCGAGCCCGTCTCCTTCTTCGACGTCGAGCCCGAGGGAACGGCACTCCCCCGCCGCGATCGGGTTCACCTCGACGCCGGACGCCGTGAGGCCCGCCTCCCGAAGGAGACCGAGGAACTCGCCGCGCCCGCACCCCACGTCCAGGACCGGGCCCGGAGCGTCCGCGAGGAAGGGAAGGTACGAGCGCTGCTTGCGCGAGATCTCTTCCGGCGAGCCGCGGAAGCGCTCTTCGAAGAGGCTGTAGACGGCGGGAGGCAGCGCCGGCGGACCGGTGAGCGATCCGGCGCCGGCCGGGGCGCCCCGGACGGATGCCGCGGACGGTATCCCCGCCCCCGCGGCTCCCGCTTCCAGGAGCGCGAAACGGCCGTCGTAGATGGCGCCGCGCCGCTCCCACGCCGCGGACCAGCGCGCGCGCTCCGCCTCTTCCCGCTCGACACGCAGGACGGCATCCAGGCGACGCTGCCGCTCCCGCGCGAGCCCTTCCCGCAGCGCATCCAGAGCCTCCAGGGTCAGGGCATTGAATGAGGCCTGGTCGCGCCACACGAACCGGAGCGCGCGAACCGCCGCGCGCTTGACGCCCGACAGTCTCACGCCCGGGGGCACGGAAGGCGTCAGGTGACCCTGCGCGCGCTCCGCCGCCCGGTGGACCGTCTTCTCCTCGGGGCTGGCGGAGTCCGGAGCCGCGGGAGGGGCGCCCGGCGGAGCGGAAGCGGCGACGGCGCGCCGGACCTCGTCCGCGAGAAGCCTCGTCGTGTCGCGCTCGGAGTTCACCGCATCGAGGATATAAGAGGCTGGCATTCCGGATGCAACCACGGGAGTTGCCGGAACGCGCCCGCATGATCCCAACCGCCGCCCGCGCCGTCGAGCGCCTCTTCGGGGGGGCTTTGCTTCCCGCCGCCGGAGCGCTGCGCGTAGCCGCGCTCGCCTCCCTCGGGATCGTCCTGGTCCTCGCCGTCGCCGGGATCCTGCGCGCCGTGGCGGCCCGGCGCTACGGATTGGAGACGGGGTCCTTCGTCCGCTGCCTCCGGTGCGCGAAGCCGGTCGCGGACCCGGCGCTCGGGGCGTGCCCGGAGGGGCATCCCGTCCGGTTCCCGGCGGGGGCGGCCGCGCGGGAGATGCGACGCCAGGCGGCGGGACCCCGGCGCGACTGGCTCTCTCCGGCCTCGGCCGCCGGCTGCGCCGCGGTCGCCTTCCTGGCGCTCGTGTCGGCGCGCGCGTTCCGGATCGCCGATCCCGGCGCGCCTCCTCTCGCCGCGATCGCCGGCGCGGCGGGATTCCTGTTCTGCGCGGGGGCGTTGCTCGCGGCGCTGCGCGCCGTCGCACCCGGCGTTCACGGTGTCTTCGGACGCCTGCTCGCGTGCGGAGCCGCCGCGGCCGCCGTCGCTCCCGCGCTCTTCTTCCTCGTCTTGACGCGCGCCGCCGATCCCCCCGGCCCGCGGACGCTCGGAAGCCTCTGGCGGACCCCCTCGGCGCTTTACGTCTCCGACGGCGGGAAAGCGCGCCGGGAAGCGCCCCCGGGCGAACCTCTCGAAGCCGACGTGGTGTCGGTGGCCTCCCCTCTGCTCGGCTCCTCGTGGGAAGGGCTCGCGCGCCTGCGCTCGGGCGGGCAGGAGTTTCCGTGGCGGGGCCGCTCCGGAGCTTCGGCCCGCGGATTCGCCGGCGCGCCGCGCCTCATGGCGGCGCTCGGATTCTCCGTCTCCCGAAGCTGGCGCCCCGTTACCGCGCCCCTCAACGAGAGAATCTGGATCGTGCGAGGTCCCGGCGGGATCGCCTTCACGACGGCCGCCGAGCGGGACGAAGGGAAGGCACCCGATCTGGGAAGGTGAGGGAAGTTGAAAGTGGAGAGGTCAGAGTGGAGAGTGCGGGCTCCCGACTGAGGACGGATCACTGATCACCGGTGGCTCTTCTTTTTCCTCCCGGGCGAATCGCATCACCGCGAGGGCCAGCGCGAGCACGACCGGGCCCAGAAACATCCCGATCGGCCCGAACGCTCCGATCCCGCCGAGGACGCCGAAGAAGATCGGAAGAGTCGAGATCTCCGCTCGGCCGGAGATCAGCATCGGCCTCAGCACGTTGTCCGCGGAGCCCACGATCAGGGCGCCCCAGACGGCGAGGACGATCGCCCAGCCCCAGCGGCCCTGCGCCGCGAGGACGACGGCGCCCGGTCCCCACACGAAGGCGGTTCCGCCGACCGGGAGAAGGGAAGCGATGGCCGCAATGACTCCGAAGACGACCGGCGACGGGAGCCCGCACACCTCGAACGCGATGCCGATCAGTGCCCCCTGCACGAGAGAGGTCAGAAGCGAGCCGTAGACGACGGCTTTCGTCACGGAGGAAAGGTGCTCGACGAGCCGGGCCTTGCGTCCGGGGTCGGTGGGCAGGACGCGGAGAAACTCCGCGGCCATGCCGTCGCCGTCGCGGAAGAAGAAATAGAGAATGAAGAGCATGAGGAAGAGAGAGCCGACCAGCCCGAGCGCCCCGAGCAGGAGGACTTTCGTATACGCGAGCGCGAGCTCGACCACGCTCTTCGAGGCCGAGACCACCCATTGCTGGATCTCCACCGCCGTGACCGGCGTCTTGGCGTCGATCCACTGAACCGCCCGGTCGAGGATCGGGATCCGGAAGAGGTCCGCGGGCTTCTCGATCTGGTAGCGGGCCGCGAGAGCGGAGACTCTTCCGGCGAGGTCCGCCGCCTGCTTCGCGAAGAGCATCCCTAGAAACACCGTGGGGACCACCACGCCGACCAGCACCGCGAGGGTCAGCAGAAGAGCGGCGGCGCCGTTGCGGCCGCGCAGCCGGCGGCGCAGAGCGGCATTCACCGGGAACAGGATGAAAGCGAGCAGGCCCGCCCACAGGATCGGGCTGACGAAAGGGCGGAAGATGAGCCAGAGGAGATAGAGGAGCAGCAGCGCGAAGCCGATCGAGAACGCTCGTGCGGAGAATCGTTCAGCGCTCGCCACTCACCCCCCGGCGGGCGATGCTATAGCATGAGCGGTTCGTTGATCCGCGCTCCGAAAGCGCGACAGAGAGGTTCGAAAAAGACATGACATCGAACGGGGCCGAGCGGGCATTTGCGGCGCGCGTTTTCCGCGAAGAAGCGGAGCGGGAAGGCTTCGCGAGGTCCGGAATCGCGCGCGCGGAAACGCCGCCCGAATTCGACCGGTACCGCCGCTGGATCGCCGAGGGGCGACACGCGGGAATGCGCTATCTGGAAGAGACCGCGAGCGTGCGGTCGTCTCCGGAGGCACTGCTGCCGGGAGCGCGCTCGGTCCTCTGCCTCGCCGCGCCGCACGCGCCGGAGCCGCTCGTCGCCCGGGACGGATCCCGGATCGCCCGATACGCGGCCGGCCCCGACTACCACGGCACTCTCCGGGAACGCGCGACTCGCGTGGCGGAGGCGATGGCGGGCCGCGTCGGCGCGCCCTTCGCCTGGCGCGTCTGCGTCGATTCGACTCCGCTCGCGGAACGCTCGTTCGCGGCGGCGGCGGGCCTCGGGTGGGTCGGAAAGAACGGGTGCCTCATCGATCCGGAGCTCGGC
>JALYUA010000290.1 GCA_030854005.1 Acidobacteriota bacterium | reverse complement strand
CGTCGTTCCCGGCTTGATGCCGTGGACCTCGAACAGATTCGACGTCGGGATCGCCATCGTTTTGCCAACGCGCACCTGGAGGCTCAACACGCAGCCGTACGGGTCGCCGGTGTACCGGAGGAAGATGCTCGGGGTGGCATCGGGCGCCTCCCGAACGGCCGTGGGCGCGACCGGAACGTTGAGAGCGGCCGCCGGGCTGACGGCCGCCGCGGGAGCGACCGGCCGCACCGTGTCCGCGGTCCCGGTTCGGAAGCACCCGGCGTTGTGCAGGGTCGCGACGAGACCAGCCAGCGCGGTGATGGTGCCCGCGGACGCCGTCAGGAGACCGGGCGCGGTCTGCCACCAACTCTGAGGCTTCTCTTCTGCCATCTCGTTCTCTCTCGATTCTCCCGGCGCCCGATCCGGCGCGAAGACGCGATGTCCGAGACTCGAGTCGCCGCGAACAGCTTTTTGCCGGGAAACCTGCGGCGGATTCTTGCCGCCCGCGGAGCGGGAGTCAAGCTCTGCCGGTGGAGTACGGATCCGCGCGTCGTGCGTTAAGCTCGCTCCGTTGACATTCCCGGTCCCCTTCCATCCCGCCGTCGAGGCCTGGTTCTCGGCTCGACTCGGCGACCCGACGCCGCCGCAACGTGACGGCTGGCCCGCGATCCGCTCGGGCGCGCACACCCTGATCGCGGCGCCGACCGGATCGGGCAAGACGCTCACCGCATTCCTCTCCGCGATCGACTCGCTGATCCGGCAGGGCGAGTCGCTCCCCGACGAGACCTCGGTTCTCTATGTCTCGCCGCTGCGCGCGCTCTCGAACGACGTGCGCAAGAACCTCGACGGACCTCTGGCCGAAATCCGCGCCATGGATCCCTCGGTGCCGGAGGTGCGCGTTCTCGTGCGGACGGGAGATACCCCCGCGTCCGAGAGAGCGGCGATGGTGCGCCGGCCCCCCCACATCCTCGTCACGACGCCGGAGTCCCTCTACCTGCTCCTGACGAGCGACAGCGGCCGGCGCCTCCTCGCTCCCGTCCGGACGGTCATCGTCGACGAGATCCATGCACTCGTCCGCGACAAGAGGGGAAGCCACCTCGCCCTCTCCCTGGAGCGGCTGGAGGCGGTCGCGACGGGGCGCGTCCAGCGGATAGGACTCTCCGCGACCCAGAATCCGCTCGAGCGGGTGGGGCGATTCCTGACCGGCGCCGGTCGCGATTGCACCCTGGTCGACGCCGGCACCTTCCGCACGCTCGATCTCGCGATCGAGATCCCGCCTTCCCCCCTCTCGACGGTCTGCTCGCACGAGCAGTGGCAGGAGATCTACGAGAGAATCGCGACGCTCGTCCGGGAGCACCGGACGACTCTCGTCTTCGTCAACACCCGGAAGATGGCCGAGCGCATCGCCGGGCAGCTGACGCGGCTGCTCGGAGAGGACGCGGTGACGAGCCATCACGGAAGCCTGTCCCGCGAGCGCCGGCTCGACGCGGAGGAGAGGCTGAAGGGGGGCCGGCTCCGGGCGCTCGTCGCCACCGCGTCTCTGGAGCTCGGGATCGACATCGGTGACGTGGACCTCGCGATCCAGGTGGGCGCGACGCGCTCGATCGCCACGTTTCTCCAGCGCGTCGGTCGCGCCGGCCATGCGCTTCGAAAGGTTCCGAAGGGCCGCCTCTTTCCGCTGACCTTAGACGAGCTCGCGGAGGGAGCCGCCCTCCTCCGCTGCATCCGCTCGTCCATCCTGGACCGCACGCCGGAGCCGTCCCGCCCGCTCGACATCCTCGCTCAGCAGATCGTCGCGGCGTGCGTCGCCGAGCCGTGGGACGAGGCCGCGCTCTTCGAGCTCGTGCGGCGGGCGTGGCCCTATCGGGATCTCACCCGAAGCGAGTTCGACGACGTCGCCTCGCTCCACACCGGCGGCCGGCGCGCGCTGCTCCATCGGGACGGCGTCGGTGGCCGCCTCCTCGCGACCCGGCGCGCGCGGATGGCCGCGCTTCTCTCGGGCGGCGCCATTCCGGACACGGCGGACTATCAGGTGCGCCTGGAGCCCGAAGGAACGCTCGTCGGCACGGTGAACGAGGACTGGGCGATCGAGTCGAACGGCGGGGACATCTTCCAGCTCGGCAACGCGTCGTGGCGCATTCTTCGCGTCGAGACCGGTGTCGTTCGCGTGGCCGACGCAAGGGGCCAGTCTCCGAGCCTTCCTTTCTGGCTCGGCGAGGGCCCGGGCCGCACGCGAGAGCTGGCGCGGGCGATCGGCGAGATGCGCGAAAGCTGTGAGGGCCTCGACGGCAGCTCCGTGAAGGCCCTGCGCGAAGCCTGTGGAGATCCTTTGCCGGAAGGGGCGGCGCTGCAGCTGGCGGAGTACGTCGACGCGGGCCGGATCTCTCTCGGCGCGGTCCCCACCCAGAAACGAGTCATCCTGGAGCGATTCTTCGATGAGAGCGGCGGGATGCAGCTCGTCGTGCACGCCCCGTTCGGCTCGCGGATCAACCGCGCGTGGGGCCTCGCTCTCCGGAAGAAATTCTGCGTGGGATTCGGGTTCGAGCTTCAGGCGGCTGCCAACGAAGAGGCGATCGTGCTCTCGCTCGGCCCCCAGCACAGCTTCCCGCTGGAGGAGGTCTTCGACTACCTCCATCCCGACACGGCCCGGGAGGTGCTCATCCAGGCGCTTCTCCCCGCGCCGATGTTCGAGACGCGGTGGCGCTGGAACGCCCAGCGGTCGCTGCTTCTCGAGCGCTCGCGCGGCGGCCGCAGGGTTCCCCCGAATCTCCTTCGGATGCGCGCCAACGACCTGCTCGCGGGCGCCTTTCCGCAGGTGCTGGCGTGCCCGGAGACGCTGCCGGGAGGGCCGATCCCGGTGCCGGTCGAGCACCCGATCGTGCGTCAGACCGTCGAAGACTGCCTGACGGAAGCGATGGACGTGGACGGTTTCCTGGAGGTCCTGCGCGGGCTGAAGGACGGATCGATCGAGAAACGCGCGGTCGACACGGTGGAGCCGTCCGCGTTCGCGCGGGGAATTCTGTCGTCGCAGCCTTATACGTTCCTGGACGACGCGCCCCTGGAGGAGCGCCGCACGCAAGCGGTCCTGTCCCGCCGCGTGCTCGATGCCCGTACGTCGGACGAGATCGGCGCGCTCGATCCCGAGGCGATCGCGCGGGTCCGCGAGGAGGCCTGGCCCGTCCCGGAAAGCGCCGAGGAGGTCCACGAGGCGCTTCTCTGGATGGGATACGTCACGGAGAGCGAAGCCGCCGGCTGGCAGCCGTGGATCGACGAGCTCGATTCGGCCGGCCGCGTGACGAGCGAGGGCGGCCGCATCTTCGCCGTCGAAGCGGTGCGCGATCCCAAGGCGGTCCTGCGCGGCCGCCTCGAGGCGCTGGGGCCGATCTTCGCTCTTCGGGAAGAGGAAGCGCTGCTGCGCGAGCTCGAAGTCGAGGGCTCCGTCATGAGGACGCGGATCGACGGACGCGAGGCATGGTGCGACCGAAGGCTCCTGGCGCGCATTCATCGCGCGACCGTCGACCGGTTGCGTCGCGAGATCGAGCCCGTCACCGCGGCGCACTTCCTGCGTTTTCTGGGCTGCTGGCAGCACGTCGACACCGCGCATCGCCTCGAGGGGCCGCGGGGCGTCGCCCAGGTGATTGCCCAGCTCGCCGGGTACGAGGCGCCGGCGGCTTCCTGGGAAGCGAGCATCCTGCCCGCGAGGGTCAAGGGATACAGGCGCGAGTGGCTCGATCAGCTGACCCTCTCGGGCGAGGTCGTGTGGGGCCGGCTGTGGGGATCGGGCGCGGGCCCGATCCGGAGGGCGCCCGTCTCCCTCGTCCTCCGCTCCGACGTGGACGCCTGGACCGCGCTCGGCGCCGCGACGGAGTCTCCCGACGCCTCAGAAGAGGCGGCGTCGGTTCGCGAGGCGCTCCTCCGCCGCGGGGCGATGTTCTTCCAGGAGCTCGCCCGCGAGGCGAAGCTCTCAGCCTCGCTCGCGGAAGAGGGGCTCGGCCGGCTCATCGCTCTGGGCCAGGTCACGTGCGATTCGTTCTCCGGGCTGCGCTGGCTCATCGTCCCCGCGTGGCGCCGAAAAGCGGTCGGGCTCGCCGCCGGCCGTTGGAGCGCGCTGCGCCCTCCCGCGCCGCCTCCCGTGGCCGAGTCCCGTTTCTCTCCCGAGCAGGCAGAGTTCGTCGCGCGCCGGCTGCTGGCGCGCACGGGGGTCGTCTTCCGCCGCACGCTGGCGCGCGAGAAGCAGCCGATCCCCTGGCGCGATCTGGCCCGCGCTTTGCGCACTCTCGAAGCCCGGGGCGAGATCCGGGGCGGCCGATTCGTGGGGGGATTCGACGGAGAGCAATACGCCCTCCCGGACGCTGTCACCCTCCTGCGGGAGCTCCGGCGGCGGGGGGAAGCTCCCGAGGCGGAGCCCGTGCTCGTCTCCGCGGCGGACCCGCTCAACCTGCGAGGAATCCTGACCCCGGATGAGAGGGTCTCCTCACTCGCGAGACGTCAGGTGAGGGTCGCCTAGGGCCGCCAAACGGAAACACGCCCGGCTGGCCTGAACGATGCAAATCAAGCGGGCGTGGAGTACACGGGTCTCCGCTGCTTTTTCGACTCGGAGAAACGGGTCGTCGCCTTCTGCCGGCCCTCCGCGTCTCAGCCGCTCTTTACCCGCGGTCGGAGCCGGTTCTCGCGGGCCGCGATCGCACAGATCGAGTCGGGGGGAACTCGCGCCGATCTCGGCGAGGCGCATGGCGCCGGCATCCGCACCCTCGTCCTCCGGGACTCTTTCGGGCGCCGCATCTTTCGCGACCGCGTCCTCGTGGAGCTCGAGGGGCTGTCGCGTGAACGATCCGCGCGCGGCCCGGGCGCCGAGAGGGCGTTCCCCCGGGGGCTCAACGGGCGGCTGCTTCGGTTCCCCGGAGTCTGATCCGCCGTCCTCTTCGACCCCTCCGGGAGTCTTCCGATTGATTGACGGACGGATCTGCTGCGAGAATGCCCTCGCCGTTCCCGGTGCCTCGTTCCCTTCGTCGAGAGAAGACAGCCCCTCTGCCCCCGGGGGCGGCCGATGGGCCTGCATGACAGAAAACGAGGTCAAGCTTCTCTCCTGGAGGTGCCGGGTCTGCGGCCAGCAGAATTACCGCCCGTTGTCGACCGAAGTTCAGGAAGGCAAAATCATTCCTCTCGTCTGTCGGAGGTGCGACACGGCGGTTCGGGAGACGATCTCGAGCTCGAACATCATCGGCGACCGCCGGCAACGCGCGCGCGTGTGAGAAAGCGGTAGGCGGTAGGCGGTAGGCGGGAGACAGTAGGCGGGAGGCGGCAGGGGCGTCAGATGGGAGTCCGCGGCCGGCCGGAGGCCTCCGGTCCCGTCGGCTTCAGTTCAAGTAGACGACGATCGGTTCGTTGAAGATCAGCCGTCCAGCGGAATCGCGAAGACGGAGCCGCCTCACGTTGGACGAAGTCGAAGGTCCGAGCGAGGCGATGACTCCGCCGGCGGCGATCGATTCAACCACTTCTTTCGGGAAATGAAATCCGGCGCGGGAAAAGAGCGCAAGATCTTCCCCCGGCTCGACGAAGAAGACGATCCTTTCAGGGTCCAGACGGACGAGAAGCTTCCGGATCGGTGCCGCCATGCGAACCGCACACTGCACGGTTCAGGCCGGTCCCGTCTGTCCGCCCCCGCACAGAGCGGTCATCCGAGGCTACGGGGTTGGGCGGGGGGTGGCGGTTACGGGTAAGGGGGTCGGTGTTCCGAACGTCAAGGGAGTATTCGTCGGGACCGGCGTGATGGTCGGGACGGGAGTGAAGAGCGGCGTGGGAGTCGGCGGGATGGGCGTCCCCGTTAAGACCGGGGTGGCCGTCGGCGCCGTCGGAACGGGCGTCGTCGTGCGGGGAGTCGGGGAAGGGCCGGCCGTCGTGACGACGGGGGTTGCCGTGGCCGCGCCCGGAGTCACCGAGGGGGCGGTCGGAACCGGTGTCGTCGTTCGAGGCGTCAGAGTGGCGCCGGCGGTGGGAACGGGGGGCGTGCCGGTGACGACCGGGGTGCCGCCGGTTCCGATCGGGGTCGGGAAGGTGATCGAGGGCGTCACGGGAGTGGCCGTCATGGGATTGGTGATCGTGCTCTTTTCCGAGCAGCCGGTCGCGGCGGCGAGAAGGATCCACGCGGCGCGCCGTACGGTTCGAGCCATGCGGCTATCTTGATCGTAAAGTCCTCGCAGCGCGAGAAGAATCGAGCAGCGTGACCTGCGTCGGCGTCGTCGGCCTTCCAACGGAAAGGGAATCCGTAATCTCGCGACGACTTCGCTCGTCCGAACCACTGAAGGCGATACCGCCCGTCGAGATCTCACACGGAGACCGAGGGGCAGCAACGGGCAGGAGGCAAGACGATGAACAGGGATACCCGGACCGCCGTTCTCGTAACCCAAAGCACCCCGCGCGCGATCGGTCTCTCGGACGTCGAGGTCCAGCATGATTGGCGGCGGGCCGCCGAGGCGGCGATCGCCGCCCTCGCGGAGAGGGGCGCGCCTTTCACCTCGTCCGACGTCCTCGAGAGGGCCGGGTCGCCGCCGAATTCCGCGCTGCTCCCGACCGTCATTCGCGCGGCCCATCGCAACGGGTGGATCACGAAGCACGAGCCGCGGCCTCTGGGTGCCGTGTGGATCGGCCTGAACGCCGAAAACTCGCCGCGAGCGCGCCGGGCCGACCACCATCTTGCGAAAGAGGTCTGGGAGAGGACCCGCGAACGGGCGCTCCGGGAAAAGATCTCGACCGGCGACATTCTGGTCCGCGCGCTGGAGGCGTACCTGAAGGAGCCGTAAGGGCCGCGGGCGCCGGTCAGTAGCGGATCGTCAACGGGAGCTCGGGGCGGAGATCGCGGCTTTCTCCCCGCGCTCCCCCGTCGAACGTCAATTCAACCAGCCAGCGTTCCGCCGCGCCGGATCCGATCACTCCCCGCTCCTGCAGATAAGTCAGAGGAGGAATCGGCCGGTATTCGGCGGGAGCGAGCAGCCGGACCGACGACAGGCGTTTCACTCCGATCGGATGGTGGAAGACCGGGTCCGCCGGGTCTTTTCGAAGAGTCAGGTCGTTCGCATCGGCCGCGGGAGGAAAACTGGCGTCACGCGCGCTGATGAAGAGCGAAGGACTTGTGCTGTCGTCGCGAGGCGTCAGCATCTCGATCGAGGCGCCCGGCGGCAACCACCCGGGAGCGATCGACCATGTCGCGAACGGCCACGGCGCATTCGTGGGCCGGGTCCGTCGGAGCCCTATGCCGATCGGACACCAGCCGGTCGTGCGCCAGTTCATCCGGTTTCGGAACTTCTCGACTCCCCTTTCCGCGCCGGGCGCAACGGACACCGCCGCGTCCGGCCAGAGCAGCTCGAGAAATGCGTTGGGAAACTCGACAGTCAGAGACGCGGTGCCCTGCCCCACGTGCCGGTTGATCTCCGGGGAAATGTGGAATCCCGCCGTCTCGAGCGCCGCGCGTTCCGGCGCGTCGGGAGAGACCACGATCCAGACGTGATCGAGCTCGACGGGCGCGGCCGGGGCCGGCGCGGGAGCCACGTGAGAGCAAGCTGCCGACAGCAGCGCCAGGGTCACGGCGCACGCGGCCGGAGCCGCGCGGAAGAGCTGACGGACGGGCCGCATGTTAGGGAGACGCCGGCCCGGCCCCGGGGTTCCGCAGCGGTTCCGTCGCGAGAGCCTGACGTCGGGGCGCGTGCTATCTTTCTTCGCTCCTCGACGGCCCCATCGTCTAGGGGTTAGGACACGGCTCTTTCAAGGCCGACGCACGGGTTCGAATCCCGTTGGGGCCGCCATTTAGATTGCCGCGCGGGCAGCTTCCTGCGCCGTGTCTCACGGCTGGCATCCATGAGCGGGGGGCAGGTGTGCCCCCCGAGCCCCCCGGAGGCCGACGCATGGGTTCGAATCCCGTTGGTGTGGCGGACGAGGAAAAAACCATTCCTCACCCTGCGACACGACGGGTCATTGGGCCTCACGCTGTTCGCCCGGGGGAAAAAGAAGGTTGGCCCCGCTCGGTCCTTCTATCTCTCGCCGGCGGAGTTCGCTGAGACTATGGCAACCCTGACAGCCGCGCGATTTCATGTCCCACCAGAGGGGCCGACATGCGGGTACCCCGGAAGGGCCGAGGCAACCCTGCGAAATTCTGACGGGGGCGAGCCTCCGTCACCGAAGGCTCGCCCGGATTGCTTGAGACCTAGCGGCCGCCACCTTTGCTGCCGCCCTGACCGCCCTGCTGACCGCCGGACTTCTGACCGCCCTGACCGCCGCCACCCGGTTGACCGCCCTGACCGGCGCCTCCGCCCTGCTTGCCGCCTTCGTTGCCACGACTCGACATTTCAAATCTCCTTCTGGGGACGAGATCTGTCCCTGCGTGCACGGAGTGCAAGAGTCGTGCAGCGCCATGACCTCCTGGGCCGCGGGACGGCGAGCGACCGTTTCTGTCTTGCCGGATTGCGGTCTAGGAGTTGTTCCACTCTCTCTTGAGGGCATCGAACTCGCTTCGGATGCTGCGATAGCAGTCGCACGCGATCGAGCGCAGGCCTTCGGGGTCCAGGATGCGAAGGCTGCCCCGGACGGTCGAGATGAAACCTCGCTTCTTCATCCCCTGGACCGCCTCCGTCACGGTCGCGCGCCGGACGCCGAGCATCTGCGCCAGGAACTCCTGGGTCACCGCGAACTCCCGCCGCGGCACACGGTCGTGGATGGAAAGGAGCCAGCGCGCGCACCTCTCGAGCTGCCGGTGCTTCCGGCCGCAGAAAGCTGACTGCCCGACACAGAGCAGAAGGACTTCCGTGTACTCATCCAGATGCTCGGCGAACTTGCCGTTGGCCGCGAGCTCGCGCTTCAGGATCCGCCGCGGCATGCGAAATCCGGTCCCCGCGACCTGCGTGAACGCCTTGAAATCAACGATCTCGCTGTCGACGAAAGCGGGAAGCCCCACCATTCCCTCGTGGCCGACGCTGGCGACCTCGACTCCGGATCCGTCCGGCCCTTCGAGGACCAGGGCTGACACCGTGTCGACAGGAAAAAAAACGTCGGGATCGGAGTCGCGGCGACAGTGGAGCTCTTCTCCGAGGCGGGTCGTCGCGACTTTCAGATGCGGGCGCAGCCTGGCGATTTCGGCCTCCGGAAGGCTTCGCAGGAGCAGGTTGCCCCGCGTCGACAACGGAGGGTCGGTGACCCGAGACGAGCCCGCCGGCGTCCGCGGTGGAGGCTTCATCAGCTTCCCGGCAGCATACTTCGTTCGCGAGGGCGACGCCTTCCCGATCGGTCCGGGAGCGACGCCTCCAGGGAGGGGCCCGGAGCTCTTTCTCTCTTACCCCTCCGGCCTGATGACGACGACCACGAGCCGCTTCGGGCCGTGCACGCCGTACGCGAGCGTCTGCTCGATGTCGGCGGTCTTGCTGGGTCCCGAGACGAGCAGCGCGTTGGGCGGCATCCCCGACGCCCAGCCCTCGACCCGCATCGCCTCCCAGAACGTGTTGTGGATCGAGCGGCTGTCGAGAAGCGCGACGTGTACGGGCGGGACGAGCGACAGAAGCCGGGGCTCCGAGGGTGTCGGCCAGAGGATCAGGCCTCCCGTTTCCGCGATCCCGCCGCGCGTCGTCGTGAACCCGGCGTCGATGTCCTCGAAGAGACGCCGCTTCAGGCCTTCGGATTCTATCGGCCGGTCGTAAGGCACGA
>JALYUA010000280.1 GCA_030854005.1 Acidobacteriota bacterium | reverse complement strand
GGACTCTGCCGTCGGATCCACCCAGTCGGACGTTCCGTCGGGATGAAATTCGCGCTTCCAGATCGGAACGGTCTTCTTGATCCGGTCGATGGCCGCCCGGCACGCCGAGAACGCCTCCGCGCGATGCGGCGCGGACGCCACGATCGCGACGGCGACGTCGCCCACCTCGAGGACGCCCACGCGGTGGAGGACGAGAACCCGCGTCTCCGGCCACTCGCGGGCAAGCTCTTCCAGGATCTTCGCGATCTCCGCCTCCGCCATCGGGCCGTAGGCCTCGTACTGGATGCGCGAGGTCGGCCGGCCGAGGTGATGATCGCGGACGACGCCCACAAAGGTGCAGACCCCTCCATCGGAGGGCCGCACCGAGCCCGTGAGGGAGGCCGGGTCGATCGGGGCGTCCGTGAGGTACATCGGACGGAGCCGGGAGTCAGCCGCCCGCGACCGGGGGAAGGAAGGCGATCTCATCGCCCTCGGCGAGCACGGTGTCGGGACCCGTGTACTCCCGGTTCACTGCGGCGGGCGGCATGGACCCGGTCCGCAGAAGGCCGGGCATCTCGCCCGTGAGCTCCCGCCAGAGATCGGACACCCGGGACCCGCCGGCCACCTGCCGCTCCTCGGCATCCCGCCCGGCGACGTCCCGGAAGGTGGCGAAATAGAGAAGGTGAACACGCACGGGAGAAGTGTAGGTCGGGAAACGGGAAACGGGAAACGGGAAACGAAGAGAACCGGGGCCGGGAGGGGGAATCGAAGGGTAACCGGGTGCGTCCAAGGAGGGGGAATCGCGACTCGAAGAAACCGGGGTCCGGGAAGGGAAAGCTGGAACCGAGCCCGAATCTACGCCCGGTTTGGCCGCTCGACGCACTGAACGCTCAACGCTCAACTTGCATCTATCCGACCGGTCAGTTATATTCGCCGCATGCGCTCGCCCGCCCACGAGGCAGAAAAGCGGCTCGTTCTCCGGAAGGCGGCGTTCCGGGAAGTCGCGGAGCGCGGGTTTTCGAACGTCACGCTCGAGGACATCGCGGTGCGTGCCGGGGTGTCGAAGGGCGTCACGCTGTATTACTTCGATTCGAAGGACGACCTCTTCCGGGACCTGTTCTCGTGGCTGATCGAATCCATTCACCTGCGGATGCGGGATGCCGTCGAGGCGGCGCAGGGGCCCGTCGAAAAAGTGCGCGCTCTCGTCGCGTTGATCTTCCCGTCGCCGTCGAAGAACCGGGCGTTCTTCCGGGCGTACGTCGATTTCTGCGGCCTGGCGGCGCGGCGGGAATCCTTCCGCCAGATCGGCGAGCGCTTCTATTCGGGCTGCCGCGAGATCGACCGGGCCATCGTCGAGGAGGGCATGCGCCGCGGCGTGTTCCTGCTCCGCGATCCGGCGGAGACCGCCTCGACGCTCCGCGCGATCTTCGACGGCCTGATGCTGCAGTGGCTCACCGAAAAGGACCCGGAGGCGTGCTTCGAGGCGTACCGGGACCGCTGCGAGCGGGAACTTCTTCACTATCTGCTGGCGCCCGGAAAACCCGCGGCGCGAGCGGCGAGCAAAACGAAAGCGAGGGCACGATGACCGTCGAGGAGCCGCCTTCTGCCTGTCGCAACGAAGGATGCGGGCGCCCGGCCGCGCGAGGCGAGCGCCTCTGCGAGTCTTGCGCGATCGAACGATCGCTCTTCCGTCGCGATGAAAGGACCGCCGGAGGTCGCGCCGGAACCTCCCCGAAGCGCCGTGCGGAGGTAGAATCCGTCCCCCGATGAGCCCCGCCCCGACGTTTCCGAAAACCGTGGTCCTCGCCGCGCCGCGCGGCTTTTGCGCCGGCGTGGTGCGGGCGATAGACATCGTGGACCTCGCCCTCGAGGCTGCGGGCGCGCCGCTGTACGTGAGGAAAGAGATCGTCCACAACCGGCACGTCGTCGAAGGCTTCGAGAAGCGAGGCGTCCGGTTCGTCGACGAGCTGAGCGAGGTGCCGGACGGCCAGACGGTCATCTTTTCCGCGCACGGGGTCTCTCCCGCGGTGCGGACGGAAGCCGCCGCGCGCGGCCTCACGGTGCTGGACGCGACGTGCCCGCTCGTCACGAAGGTGCATCTCGAGGCGATCCGCTACGCGCGGGCCGGCTTCGAGATCATCCTCATCGGCCATCCGAGCCACGAGGAGGTCGAAGGCACCCTCGGGGAAGCGGCCGACCGGATGACGCTTGTCTCGACCGTCGCGGAGGCGGAAGCCGTGCAGGTGAATGATCCGGAGCGGCTGGCTTTCCTCACCCAGACGACGCTTTCGGTCGAAGACACGCGCCCGATCGTCGCGGCGCTGCAGCGCCGTTTTCCCGGAATCCGAGGACCGGCGCGCGCCGACATCTGCTACGCCACCCAGAACCGGCAACTCGCCGTTCGGGCGATCGCGCGGCAGGCGCCCGTCATCCTCGTCGTCGGATCGAAGAACTCCTCGAATTCCAATCGCCTCGTCGAAGAGGCGGAGCTGGCCGGCGCCCGCGCGTACCTGGTCGACGACGTGTCCGAAATGGACCCGGCGTGGCTGGACGGCGTGAGCGCGGTCGGAGTCACGTCCGGAGCGTCCGCGCCCGACTTCCTCGTCGACGCGATCCTGGAGGCTCTCCGCGGGCTGGGCGCGACGGAAGTGCGGGAAGTCCGGGTCGTCGACGAAGACGTTTTCTTCCCGCTTCCTCCCGAGCTGGCCGCGCTGCGAAAGGCGCGGGAGAGCGCCCTGACGCCCTCGGTCTCGTAGCAGCTTCCCACGCCAGCGACGACGAATCCGAAGACAGACGGCCGGAAACGACAGCAGACCCGCCCATGAGCGACGACGACCTCGAAAGCACCGCGCCCCTTCGCGCGCCCGAAGACCATGGCGCCTGTCCCCGGCGCCTGGTCGAGAAAGTCGCCTTCGTCACCGGAGCGTCGCGCGGGATCGGGGAAGCCATTTCCCGCCGCTTCGCCGCCGAGGGCGCGCGCGTGGCGCTCGCCGCCAGAAACCTGGGCGCCTGCGAGCGGATCGCCGCGCAGATCCGCGAGACGGGCGGCGACGCCATCGCGATCGAGTGCGACGTGACGCTCGGCCTCTCGATCAGCAACGCGGTCGCCGAAGTCTCGGCGCGGTGGGGCCGCATCGACATCCTCGTCAACAACGCGGGGCAGGGAGGGCCGACCCCGCTCGACGACCCGGACGATTCGCGGTGGAACGCCATCATCTCGACGAACCTCACGGCGGTGTTCCGTGTCACCCGCGAAGCGGCGCCGTTCCTGCCACAGGGCGGACGGGTCATCAATCTGTCCTCGGTCGTCGGCCGCTTCGGCGTCGCGGGGCTGGCGGCGTACTCCGCCTCCAAGCACGGCGTCATCGGCCTGACCAGGACGCTCGCGCTCGAGCTCGCGCCGCGGCAGATCACGGTCAACGCGCTTTGTCCGGGCTGGGTCGAGAGCGAGATGGCGCGCGAGGGGTTCCGCCAGATCGGCCGGATGAAAGGAAAGTCGATCGACGACGGCCGGGAGACGGCGGCGCGCATGGCCCCCCTCGGACGGGTGCTCGACCCCGCCGAGGTCGCGGGGCTCGCCGCCTATCTCGCCTCCGACGACGCGAAGTCGGTCACGGGGCAGGCCATCGTGATCGACGGCGGCCAGGTGATGCCGTAGAAGAAGAGGTCGAGCGTTGAGCGTTGAGCGTCCAGCGTTGGGTGGAGAGTCCTGAGAACTGAGAACGGACAATGGAAAACTCTTCCGGAGGAACTATGACTCGCACGGAATTTCTCGAGACTCTCGATCGGCTGGTTTCCGAAAAGCATCTGCTGAAGCACCCTTTCTACGTGCTCTGGAGCGAGGGGAAGCTGTCCCGCGAGCAGCTGCGGGAGTACGCCGTCTCGTATTACCCCCATGTCGCCGCGTTTCCGCGCTACGTGTCGGCGGTTCATTCGCATTCCGATGATCCGGTTCTGCGGCAGGAGCTTCTCGAAAACCTGATCGAAGAGGAGCGCGGAAGCGAGAATCACCCGGCCCTGTGGCGCCGTTTCGCGGCATCTCTCGGTGCGCCGTCGGACCTGGCCGCGCAGCCGCGCACGCCCGAGGTCGCCGCGCTCGTCGAGTGCTTCCTCGAGACGACGGGCAAAGGCTCGGTCCCGGAAGGGCTCGCCGCGCTCTACGCCTACGAGTCTCAGATTCCCGAGATCGCTCGCACCAAACGGGAAGGGCTGGCCGCGTTCTACGGGATCACGGACGAGGACGCCGTCCGCTTCTTCACGGTTCACGAGGCCGCCGACGTGTGGCATCGCGAGGTCGAACGCGAGGCCCTCGGGCGCGCCGCGGAGGATGAGTCCGATCGCGAGAAGGCGCTGGCGTCCGCCGGGCGCTGCCTCGACGCGTTGAACGCCGCGCTCGACGGAATCCTGCGCGAGACGCCTGTCGCCTCCTGACCCGGGCATGATCCGCGCGGTCCTGTTCGACGCGGGGTTGACTCTCGTCCATCCGAGCCCCCCCGTCGAGCATGTCTACGCGCGGGAGCTCGCCGTCGACGGCGCCCGCTTCACGCTCGAGGAGCTCGACGCTGCCCTGACGAAGACGTGGGAGGAGATCCACGCGGAGGGCGCCGCCGACCGCTATGCGGGCGTGCGCGGGGAGGGAGTGTTCTGGGCGGCGTTCGTGAACCGGGTGCGCGGGCGCTTGGACGGCGGCGTGATCTCGCCGGAGTGCTTCGGCCGGCTCACGGCGCACTTCCGGCAGGCGTCCTCGTGGGCCCTCTATCCCGACGTCGAAGAGACGCTCTCGGTTCTCGAGCGTCGGGGGCTCCCCCTCGCCATCGTGTCGAACTGGGACTCGTCACTTCCGCCGCTTCTCGAAGCGCTCTCGCTCGCGCGCCGATTCGAGACGGTGGCAGTCTCCGCCATCGAGCAGACGGGGAAGCCCGACCCCGAGATCTTCCTCCGGGTGTGCGCACGCCTCGGTCTCGAGCCGGCGCAGTGCCTTCACGTCGGGGACTCCCGGCGCGAAGACTTCGACGGCGCCCGCGCGGCGGGCTTGCGCGCGGTGCTGCTGGACAGGAAGGGCCGCCATACGGACCTCGGCGCTGAGGATCGGGTCGGCTCGTTGACGGAGCTCGTGGCGCTGGTAGAGCGCGGTAGGCGGTAGGCGGCAGGCGGCAGGCGACAGGCGGGGGGCCTCCGCGGTCCGCTCCTTGCAACATCGCGGCTATGACAAACGAAACCCCCGGGAAAATCACGCCGATCGGTGAGCCGCCGGCTCCCGCGAATCCGAGCCCGCCCGTGCAGGATCCGATTCCGTCGACGCCGCCGGCGGAGGAGCCGCCGACGCGTCCGCCCGCGGAAGATCCTCCGCGTCCGGGCGATCCCCCCGCCGAGCAGCTTCGCTGACGGGCGGCACTCGACAAAACCGCTCGCGAAATCCGGGTCACCTGCTATTCTGCGCGCCAACTTGAGCCTCGTTTCCCAGCTCCTGCGCCGGAAATCTCTCGACGCCCTCGTCGCGGAGACGGATGAGCCCGGGCATCGGTTGAAGCGCGCGCTCGGGCCTTGGAACGTCGTCGCGCTCGGTGTCGGCGCGATCATCGGGGCCGGCATCTTCGCGACGATCGGAACCGCGGCGGCCGGAGACGCCTCGCGGCCGGGCGCCGGACCCGCGCTGATCCTCTCTTTCGTGCTGACGGCGGCGGTGTGCGGGTTCACCGCGCTCTGCTACGCGGAATTCGCCTCGATGGTGCCGGTGGCCGGCTCCGCGTACACGTACTCCTACGGGACCCTGGGAGAGCTCGTTGCGTGGATCATCGGATGGGACCTGATGATCGAGTACGCGATCGGAAACGTCGCGGTCGCGATCTCCTGGGCCAACTACTTCAACACCTTCCTGGAGGGGTTTGGCATCCGGATCCCCTCGTGGCTGGCGGTCGATTATCAGACGGCGCTGTCCAAGATGCCGAACGTCGTGGCCGCGGCTCCGCACGTCTTCGGGATCCCGATCATCGTGAACATCTTCGCGGTGATGATCGTCACGATCATCACGATCGTGCTCGTCTGGGGGATCAAGGAGTCGGCGAACTTCAACTTCTGGATGGTCGTGATCAAGCTCCTCGTGCTCGGGTTCTTCGTCATCGTCTGTTTCAAGTACGTCAAGCCCGCGCACTGGCATCCCTTCGCTCCGAACGGCTTCCAGGGGATCGCCTCGGGCGCCGCGATCGTCTTTTTCGCCTACATCGGCTTCGACGCCGTCTCGACGGTCGCGGAGGAATGCCGGAATCCCAAGCGGGACATGCCGATCGGGATCATCGGGTCTCTGATCCTGTGCACGGTCATCTACGCGATCATCGCCGCCGTCTTCACCGGCCTGATCCCCTACTCGGCGCTGACCAAGACGCTCTCGACCGAGCAGGCGGAGCCGCTGACCCTCGCGATGAGGTTCGCGGCGATGCCGAACTGGATGGTCGGGGTGGTGGCCTTCGGATCGGTCGTGGCGCACACGGCGGTCCTGCTCGTCTTCCAGATGGGCCAGCCGCGGATTTTCTTCGCGATGTCCCGGGACGGCCTGCTTCCGCCATGGTTCGCCAAGGTGCATCCGCGCTTCAAGACGCCCCACGTGGCGACCATCATCACCGGCGTCTTCGTCGGCATCGCGTCGCTCTTCTCGTCCCTAGACGAAATGGTCAACCTGACGAACATCGGAACGCTCTTCGCGTTTCTGCTCGTGTGCATCGGAATCATCATCCTGCGCGTCCGGGAGCCCAATCGCGAGCGGGGCTTTCGCGTACCGGGGGGAACGTGGCTGCTCCCGGTGATGGGAGCGGCGTCGTGTGTCTTTCTGGCCCGCTACCTGCCGCGCGAGTCGTGGTGGCGATTCGGAATCTGGCTCGCGATCGGAATCGTCGTCTACTTCTTCTACGGCTACAAGCACAGCCGTCTGAGGGCGCATCCGGAAGAGCGCGGACGATAGAGGCGGGAAACAGAAAACGAACGCTCGACGCTCGACGCTCGACCCTCTCAACTCTCACCTTCCCCATCGCGCCCTCAACTGCTACGCTGCGACGCGGAGGTTCTAGATGGTCAAAAGGCTCTCTCTCATTCTCGCCGCGGCGTTCACGGTCGCGCTCGCTTCGCCTCTTTCCGCCGAACTCATGACGAAGAAGTTCGACTGGGCGCCGGTCGGGGGCATCCAGAGAATCGACATGCAGTTGAACGACATCGCGATCTCCGAGATGCGCTTCGACCTGGGCGATACGGTCGCGCCGATCCGCGTTTCGAGCGCGAAGGCTGTCGTCCGCGTGGACAACAACTCTCAGCAGGACCAGGAGGTCGGCGTCGCGATCGCGGTCTTTGACGCGGAAGGCAACCTCGTCGCGGCAGGGGATGGCGGCAACAAGGTCGGCGACCTGAATAAGGGAGACCGGAGCGAGTTCACGGTCCGCTTCTCCTACGTCTACCGGAACCTGAAGTCGGCGCGGTCGTTTCTCCTCACCCTGGAGACCAAGACGAAGGCGGGCAAGTCGAAGTGGACTCCGAAGCCGACGCCCGCCTCCTAGTTTTCAGTTTTCAGTTTTCCGTTCAGAGAACCGCGACTGAGAACTATCGGCCGGTGAAGCCCGGGACGTCGCGGCCGGAGTAGCCGGTCAGCTCGGCATAGCCCTTCCCGGCGACGGGACGTCCGCCGCGCCGCCCGGCGGCGC
>JALYUA010000260.1 GCA_030854005.1 Acidobacteriota bacterium | reverse complement strand
GTCATCGTGGGCTCGGGCTCCCTGATCGTCGAAGGACGGCTCTAGAACGACGGAACCCTGTCGGTGCGCGCGGAAAAGTTCTGGGCTCTCCAGGAGGTGGAGACGGTGCCGAGTCACGATTTTCGGTAGAGGCGCCGGGCGAAGAGGCGAAGGGCGAAGGGCGCTTCTTCGTATTTCCGACTCCCGCCTCCCGCCTGCCTACGCCAACAAGGTGATCGCGAACAACACCGTGGCCCCCGTGCCCAGGAGCAAAGACGCGAACCAGACCGGACGGTTGCGCGTCAACGCGGCGACGGCGCCGAGGGCGATCGAGACCTGGAAGAGCGCGACGGCGTTGGCGAAGCCGTGGTGGTGGTGAAGAAGGTGGTCCGCTTCGGTCGATTTCGCGTCGCGTTCCTTCTCCTTCTCCCGCGCCTTCTTCTCGATCTCCGCCTGCTCGCCCTTGTAGCGCTTCTCGTTCGCGCCGTACTCGGGAGGCGCGTCCTTCGCGATCGCGAGCCAGGCCGTGCGCGACGCTTCGGCCACCGCGGCCTTGATCCCCTTGGCCTGGTAGTACGCCCACTGATCGGACGCCTCGGCCTGCAGTCGAGTGGCCTCGGTCTTCAAGACCAGGGCCTCGTTGACGGTCGCCCCCGCCCGCAGAGCCGCGATCGCGGCCAGCGCCGCGAACAGGGCCGTCGAAAGCGCAATGCTTCGAAGAAACCCGCCGCCCTCCCTCTCGACCTCCTCGTGAATCGCCTCCGTCAGCCTCTCCGTCTCGATCTCGGGTCCTTCGGGCATACCGCGCTCCTTGAGGTTGAGCTTTGAGCGTTAAGCGTTCAGATTCCGAAATCCGCCTGCCGTCTGCCGCCTGCCGCCTACCGTCCTAAAGACGATAGCCGATCGAGAAATATGGCTCGAGGTATTCGCGCGCCGACCGGCCCCAGACCCACTGGGCGTACCCGGCCTCGACGTCGAACCGGCGTCCGAGCGGGACGATGACCGAGGCGCCGAGCCGAAGCATGCTCGCCGCGCTGAAGTCGTTTGTCCGCTCGAGGGGGACCGGTCGTCGCGCGTCTGCACGCGGCACGTCGCGCTCAGCGCGCTCTGGCCGCGGCCTCCCGGGCCTCGAGGAGACCCGGATCGAGCCGCAACGCCTCGGCGGCCTCGCGCCGCGCCGCGTCCCTGTTCCCGCGTTTCTCCGCGATCCGCGCGAGCTGCGCATGGGCGAGGGCCGCCGACGGCTCCGGGTCTCTCGGCGCGCGTCCCGCGAGATATCGCCGCAGGCTTTCTTCGCCGCGCGCGAGCTGCCGCCCGGACAGCCCCGCGATGCGGCCGGTTTCGTACAGCGGCAGCGCATCTCCCGGAAAGGTCTCGCGCAGGCGGTCCATGCTCGCAAACGCCGACTCCCAGTCTTTTCGGTCGATCGCGACGCGTTCCATCCACACGTACGGCTCGCGGCTCGCGGGAAACTCCGCGATCGCGCGGCGGTATTCACCGGAAGCGAGGTCCCAGAGCTTCTGCTGCTCGTAGACGCGAGCCATCGCGCGGTGTCCCCGAAGCGCGTCGCGACGGCGCACCTCTTCCGCCTCGTTCTTCGCCCGCGCGAGGCTGCCGCCCATGAAGCCGGGTGCGCGCAGGTAGAACTCGACGAGCCCGATGCGGGCGTCGAGGTTGGCGGGATCGAGCTCGACGGCGCGCTGAAACGCCCGCCGGATCCGGCCCGCGAGCGTGGCGCGGACGAACATGCTCGACCGGATCGCCTGTTGAGCGAGCGCGCGCCCCAGCCAGTACGGGTGCGCCGAGCTCGAGGGATCGAGGGCGGCGGCCTTCTCGAGCCACACGGCGGCGCGCGCGGGCTCGTTTTCCTCGAAGAAGACCCGGCCAAGGAAGGCCGCCGCCCGCGCGTCCGAGGGATCGTCCCGAACCGCCGATTCGAGCGCCGCGCGGGCGGCCGGATAGCGCTGCGCCACGAACTCCTGCACGCCCGTCTCGGTGGCGGGCGCGGCGGCCCGGGCAAGTCCCGCCGCGAGCCCGAGGACCATCGCGGGAACAGCGAACCGCCGGGCGCGTAGAGAAACCATCGTTCTGCGAGGAACACCGCGGGTGAGCCGGAACTTCCTGGCGCCGCGGCGGCGGGCGGCGCCGACGGCGCTATTTCTTCGCCAGCGCCTCGCGCGCGCCGGGGTGGCCCGGTTCTAGCGCCAGCGCCTTCTGGTATTCGCTGCGGGCGAGATCCCGGTTCCCCCTCCGGTCGTAGAGCGCGCCAAGCTGGTAGTGCGCGGCGGACAGCGGAGGCTCGTCCTTCGCGGGCTCGTGAGCGAGGTAGCGCTTCAGGCATTCCTCGGCGCGCTCCATCCGCTCTCCCGATTGGGCGCCGAGGCGTCCAATCGAGTAGCACACGCTCTCCTGGGACGGCTCGGCCTTCAAAAAAGCCTCCAGGATGTCGAAGGCCCGGGAGTAGTCCTTCTGCTGTGCGGCCACGTTGGCGCGCCACACGGCAGGCTCCCGGCGCTTCGGAAATTCGCGGGCCGCGCGCTCGTACTCGGCGAGAGCCGCGTCCCATCTCTTGCCATGCTCCGCGATCCGGCCGAACGCCTGGTACCCCTTGAACGGATCGGACTGCCGGACCTTGGCCGCCTGGTCGCGCGCCTTCTCCTCACTGCCGCCCATGATGCCGGGCGCCTGAAGGTAGAACTCCATCAGGGCGAGGCGCGCGTCCGCGTTCGACGGGTCGAGCTCGACGGCGCGCTCGAACGCCTTGTGCACCTTGCCGGCGAGGGACGCGCGAGAAAATACGCTCGCCTGCATCGCCTTCTGACCATAGGCCCGTCCCAGCCAGAGTTGGGTGTCGCTGCTCTTCGGATCGAGCGCGGCCGCCTTCTCGAGCGAGGCGACCGCAGGCTCGATGTTCCGTTCGGCGAGGTACGCCCGGCCGGTCACGAGCGCCGCCCGGGCGTCCGTTGCCGCGCAGGGCTCGGCCGCCGTCCTGGCTTCTGCGAAATGCCGCGCCTCGAGCGCGGCGAGGGCCTCATCGGTCCGGCAGGGCTGGCCAGCCTGGGCGGTGACGGCGAGCGACAGCGCCAGCCCGGCGAGGGGAGTCGCCTTGCTGATCCGAATCTTCACAGGTCGAGCCTTCAGCCCTTCAGTTCCTCAGCCCCTCAGCCGACCGGACAACGAATCTGGCTGACAGCTGATAGCTCGAAACCGACGACTGATGACTGGTAACCGACGACCTCCTCACGCCACCTCCGCCGACGCCACGTCGCGGATGATGCGGCCATCCCGCACCTCGACGACGCGGCTCGCGCGGCGCGCCAGCGTCATGTCGTGCGTGATCACGACAAGCGTCTTTCCCTGGGCCCAGAGGTCCGCGAAGAGCTGCATGATGTCGCCCCCCGCGCTCGTGTCGAGGTTTCCGGTCGGCTCGTCGGCGAGAATGACGTCGGGCCTCATCGCGAGGGCGCGCGCGATCGCGACCCGCTGCATCTGCCCGCCCGAAAGTTCCGTCGGCTTGTGCTCCATGCGGTCGCCGAGGCCGACGCGGTCGAGAAGCTCCGTCACGCGCTGCTTCCTCTCCCGCAGCCCGACTCCTCCGAAGACGAGCGGCATCTCGACGTTCTCGAACGCAGAGATCTGGGGCAGGAGATTGAAGCCCTGAAAGACGAAGCCGACGCGCCGGTTGCGCACGTCGGCGAGCGCGTCCCGATCGAGCTTCGAGACGTCCTCGCCGCCCAGCTGATACCGCCCGTCCGTCGGCGTATCGAGACACCCGATCAGGTTCATGAGGGTGGACTTCCCGGATCCGGAGGGGCCGACGATCGCGACGAATTCCCCCGGCTTGACGGCAAGGTCGATGCCCTTCAAGGCCTCGACCTTGATCTTTCCGGTGTCGTACACCTTCCGGATCGCCTGCATGTGGATGATGTCGGAGGTCATGGAGTTTGCAGTTCTCCGTCGTGAATTGTCCGTCGTGCGTCATCGGTCCTGAGTGATCGGGTGTCTCCGGAGCGCGGCCGGCGACTCGAAACGGATGACGGAAGACTCATCACTCGTATCTCAGAGTCGCGGCCGGGTCGATCGCGGCGGCGCGTCGGGCCGGAAAGTATCCGGCGAGCAGACCCGCCGTCCCGAGGATCGCCACGGTCGCGGCGCCGATCGACCAGGACAGCGTGGGCTTGCCGAGAAACTCCAGCACCTTCATGTCCTCCTGCGGGAGAAGCCCGAGCACCGTGACGATCAGGATCGCGATGACGGCTCCGGCGAGGCCGCCCAGAAGCGTGTAGACGAGACCCTCCAGGATGAAAGGCCCGGTGATCCATCCGCGGCGCGCGCCGAGGGCCATCTTGACGCCGATCTCCCGCGTCCGCTCCTTGACGACCGCGTACATGATGTTCGCGACGCCGACGCATCCGATGACGAGGGTGAGCGCCCCGATGATCCCGAAGAACATCTCCATGCCGAGAAAGATCTTCGCCGAGATCCGCTGTCCCTTCACCGTGTTCCAGGTCCCGAAGACCCGTTCGTCTTTAGCGTCGAAGGAGTAGCGTCCGGCGAAGAACGTCTTCATCCGCTCGAGCGCGGACTCCATCTCGTCCTCGGTCTCGGTGTGGAGGACGACCACGTTCAACTTGTCGCGGCCGAAGAGGGCCCGGAAGGTCGTGATGGGGATCACCGCGTGGTCCTTGTCCTGTCCCCCGTAGGCGCTCGTCTGCGTCTTGCGCTGCATGACGCCGATGACGGTGAAGGGTGAGCTGCTCACGAGCACCGTTTTCCCTACGGGATTTTCCTTTCCGAAAAGGTCCTCGGCGAGCTGGTTGCCGAGAAAGACCACGCGCCGCTTCTGCTCCTCGTCCTGGGGACCCAGGAACCGGCCGCCGGGCACCGCGTAGTGCCGTCGGGGATCCCCGTACACCCAGTTGGGGCCGATCACGCGGGCGTTCACGGTCTTACGCGCGTACTGCATCAGGGTGCGGCTGCTCGTCATCTCGCCCCACAACTGGACGTCCGGCATCCGCTGCTGCAGCAAGGGGATGTCGTCGATCCGGGGCTTGATGGCGCGCCCCTCCGGAAGACCCTTCCAGACCTTCGAGGTTTCGCCGGGCCAGTTGATGGCCAGGTTCGTCCCCATCGCCTGCTCGTTGCGAGCGAACTGGCGCTTCAACCCTTCGCCGAACGCGAGCAGCAGCAGGATCGTAACCGTCCCCCAGGCGATTGAAGCGATCGTCAGGAACGCGCGCTTCTTCTGGAGACGCGCGGACCCCAGAAAGAGATGAAGGACGATCGAGAGGTCGCGCCGGCTCATCGCGGGCGCCTCACAGCTTCATCGCCACGACGGGATCGAGGCGCGACGCTTCCTTCGCCGGGAAGTAACCCGCGAGCAGGCCGGTCGCGCCGAGAACCAGCGCGGTCAGGGCGGCGACGGACAGGGAGATCTCCGGATCCCCGACGAACTCGGTCGCGCCGAGCTTCGGGACTGCGAAGCAGATGGCGAACGAGATCGCGAAGCCGATGGCCCCGCCGAGCGCCGTGATGAGAATCGTCTCGAGCAGAAATTGCCGCATGATCCATCTCTGCCGGGCGCCCAGCGCCATCTTGATTCCGATCTCTTTCGTCCTCTCTTCGACCACCACGTTCATGATGTTGGAAACTCCGATGCCTCCGACGATGAGCGTGAAACAGCCGACGATGCCGAGAAAGAGCCGGAACGAGAGGAAGAAGACGTCGAGGAACTTGAACTCCTCGGCGGTATCCCAGACGGACAGCGCTTCCTTGTCCTTGGGGTCGAATCGAAGCGCGCGGGCGAGGGACGCCCGAACCGCCGCGGTGACCCCCTCCGACTCGGCCGGGGACGCCGGCTGGTAGATGAAATTGTTCACGTACTTGGCGCCGGTCAGCGCCCGGAACGTGGTGCCCGGCATGTAGGCGCGCCCCTCGTCGCGGCTGTTGTAGCTCGAGTTCTGGACCTTCTCCTGGAGGACGCCCACGATCAGAAACGGCGAGCCTCCGAAGATGACGGTCTTTCCGACGGCGGGAGACTTTCCGAAGATGTCTTTCGCGATCTTGTCTCCGAGGAAGAGCGCGCGGCGGTTCTCGCGGACGTCGATCGGGTTGATGAATCGTCCGCCCGCCTGGGGAATCAGGTTGCGCATGGCTCCGAACGAGGAGTCGACACCGGAGACGTCCACCGCGACTGTTTTCATGCCGTAGTGCAGCTTGAGCGTCTCGTTGTATTCGCTCGAGATCGCCACGATCCCCGGCGTCTGGCGCCGGACCGCCTCGATG
>JALYUA010000253.1 GCA_030854005.1 Acidobacteriota bacterium | reverse complement strand
GCTTCGCCCCTCTGCCCCCCTCTCCCCGCGCGCCGGGGGAGAGGGCCGGGGTGAGGGGCAGAACTCGTCTGGAAGACGATGCCGAGATCGACGCTGGCTTACGGCGTCCCCGCGCGGCGGGCAGAGGGCCGGATGTCCGGCACTCCTCTGGAAGGCGACGCCCCTTGAAGAGTCTCGCTCGCCGCTAGGCCATTCCAGCCTGTTCCATGAGGTCTTCCTTGAGATCCATCATCTCGGCGCCGAGCTCGGCCAGGCGTTCGTCTCCGAACAGCTTCTGCGCGGCGGGAAAGAGATCGTCTTCCTCTTCCTCGACGTGGTGCTCCACGTTCTCCTTGAGCACCGTCACCTTCGCTTCGAACTGAGGGTCCTGGCCTCGCATCGTGCCGAGCTCCCGGAGGAGGGTCTTCACGATCTTGTGCTCCTCGAAGGATTCGCGGACGATCTTCATGGGCTCCTTCTCCGCCGCCTCGCGGAACGCCGGGTAGAAAACCGTCTCTTCGATCCGGGCATGGATATCGAGCTCCATCGAGATCTGCGCGACGATCTCCCTGCGCTCCTCCGATCGCTTTGGCGCCGCCTCGTACTTCTTGAAGAGCGCGCGAACCTTCTCGTGGTCCTTCTTGAGCATCTCGACGGCATCCGCCGGCCCGAGGTCGGCCTCGTCCTCGTTCCCGGTGGAAACCGGGATCACGCGGGAAAGCAGACTCTTCGCCTGATCGCGGCCGGATCGTTTCTCGTGGCCGGCGCTCGTGCTCGCGCGCGGCGACTTTTTCGAGCTCCCCGGGCGGCGCTCCGAGCCGCGGCCGGTCTTTTCCTGTTCCATCGTTCTTCTCCTGATTCCGGACGGGACGGAATTGTCCCCGATCGTCGGGCAGCAAGAAGCGTTCCGGTCGCGCCGGATTTCCGTTGCGCCGTTGTACTCTCCCCGGCGGGAAACAGATTGAAGAACGTTCTCTACCTCCACGGCTTCGCCTCCTCGCCCGCGGGCCGGAAGATCGAGCTCCTGCGCTCGATCCTGGAGCCGAAGGGGCTGCGGATCATCGCGCCGGATCTCAACATCCCGTCCTTCCAGAAGCTCGAGTTCAAGGCCATGGCCCGCGTCGCGTTCTGGGAAGCGAAGAAGCACATGCCGGCGGTCGTCGTCGGGAGCTCGCTCGGCGCCCTGGTCGCCCTCGAGCTCGCCGGAACGGCGCCCATTGCATCCGCCGTTCTGCTGGCCCCCGCGCTCGGGTTCGGGCAACGCTGGACCGAAAATCTCCCGGCGGGCGACCCGGTCCCCATGTTTCATTTCGGCGAGACGCGCATCGTCCCTATCCATCGCCGGTTCTTCGAGCAGATCGCGAAGGTGGACGTGGAGTCGGCTCCTCCGAGGATTCCGACGGTCGTCCTCATGGGGACCGCGGATGAAGCCGTGCCGTACGCGGGCGTGGCGGCCGTCTGGAAGCGGTGGGAGTCCTCGGGCGCTCTCCGTCCCGGCTCACGCCTGATTTCGATCGCCGGCGGGGATCACGGACTCATCGCCCACGTCGCCAGGATCGCCGACGAGATCGTCGCGGCGGCGAGTCCCCTCGTCCGAAGCTGAAAAACTCGCGACTGAACTCTCAACTCTCAACTTCCTCGCTCGACTTCCCTTAAGATCGCTCGCTCACCATGGCACTCGGCGGCCTCGGACTCTTCTTTCTCGAAGGAGCGGCGGGGACCGCGCTCCTCCTGCTCTGCTTTCCGGTGAGGACGCTCGGAAAGGGTTTCTTCTCGCTCCACGCCATGATTGCCCTGGCATTCGTCGTCTTCGCTCTTCTCGTGCGCCCCGCCGGCCTTCCCCTGACGGCGGCGTTCCTCTCCGCCGGCTGTCTCGGTCTCTATGCGCTCGCCGCCCACGCCGGGCGGCCCGGACCGGTCCTGCCTCTTCTCGCGGCCGGAGGGGGAGCCGCGGCGTATGCGCTCGCCCGGGTCGCCCTCGTCGCGCCCCGGGGCGCCGGCGACGCCTGGGTTCTCGCGGGCGCGGCGCTCGGCGGCCTCTTCTTCGGGGCGGTCCTGCTCGTGATGAACCTCGGCCACTGGTACCTCGTCTCGAGGTCCCTTCCGTTTCGGCTCCTGGCCCGCGGCGCGCTGCTTTTTGCGGTCCTTGCGGGCGCCCGAACGCTTCTTCTGGGCGCGGCGATGCTGCTTCACGCGGGCGACGGGCTCTCGGCGCTGCTCTCTCTCGAGCGCGACGCGCTTTTCTTTCTCTTCCGCGTGGCCTGGGGGATCGTCGGACCGCTGGCGCTCTCGTGGTTCATCTGGAAGACCGCCGACATGAAGTCGAACCAGGCCGCGACTGGCCTTCTTTACGTGGCTCTCGTCTTCGTGCTCATCGGCGAGCTCCTGTCGTCGTACCTGACGGTCGCGACGGGGTTCCCGGCCTAGCGGTCTCTCGCATGCGGGCCCGCTACTACTGCCCCGAGTGCCTGACCGCGAGGGAGTTCGCCGAAACGGAATCGGGCGCGTTCGCCTGCGGGAAGTGCGGCCATGCCTACGAGGCCGACTTCACGGGCGTCGCCGGAACGGACGGCGTCGAGCGCTGCGCTTTCTGCGGGAAGCGGGCGTTCTTTCTCCAGAAGGATTTCGACCAGCGGCTCGGCTGTCTCTTCATGGGGATCTCGCTCGGGGCGGCGCTCCTCGTCGGCTGGCGGTTCGGCTGGATCTGGTTCACTCCGGTGCTCCTCGCGACCGTGGTCGTCGATTGGATCGTGGCCGCCCGCATTCGTCCGGTTACGATCTGCTACCGATGCGACGCCGAGTACCGCGACATCCCCCCAAACCCGCGGCACCGCGGATACGACCCGCACGTCGCCGAGCGGGACGCGGAGACGAAGACGCTGCGCCGGATGCGCTGAAGATCTTCGACATTTCCCGACCGTTGAACGACCGGACGCCGGCGTGGCCCGGAGACGTGCCGTTCTCCTGGCGCCCGACGGCGAGCCTCATCGAAGGATCGCCCTACGAGTCGAGCTGCTTCACGATGAGCGCGCACCTCGGCACCCATGCGGACGCCCCTTCCCACGTCGTGTCCGGCGGCGCCTCCGCCGGCGCTCTGCCGCTCGAGCGATTCCTCGGCCGGGCGCGAGTCGTTGACCTGCCCGGAAGGGGAGAGATCGGCGCGGACGCGCTCCCGGCGCGCGCCCTCGGCTCCGCCCGGATCCTCTTCCGGACCCGGGGGCTTTCCTTTCTCTCCCCGCTCGCCGCCGTGAGGCTCGCGGAGAGGGGCGCGCTCCTCGTGGGGACGGACGGGGGGTCCATCGATCCCGAGGACGCGGAGGACCTGCCGGTGCACCGCGCCCTTCTCGAACGGGGCGTCCTGCTGCTCGAAAACCTGGACCTGTCCGCCGTCGAGCCGGGTGACTACAGCCTGATCGCGCTTCCATTGCGCGTGATGGACCTGGACGCCGCTCCGGTGAGGGCAGTCCTGATCAAGGGTTGAGAGTTGTGAGTTGAGGATCGAGAGTCCAGATCCTCTCCGGACGCTCGACGCTCAACATCCTCACCTCCCCACCCCCAGCGCGTCCCAGTTCAGGATGGCGTTCCACACCAGCGCGTAGCTCCCCCTCGTTTCTCCGCGCCAGATCGGGTTGTTCGAGAACAGGACGACGTGCCCGCGCTCGACGGGGACGTCGATGACCGCGGCGTGCTGGGCGATCTCCTTGCCTCCCTCGACAAGCCCGGAGACGAGGAGGTCCTTCGTGTCGGCGTAGCGGAGGACGACGCGCGGGCGCGCGGCCTCCGGAATCACGTAGATGCCGTTGCGCTTCTGCTCGTCGGTCAGCGGCAGCGCTTCCCAGGGCTCCGCCTCGGGCTCGTCGGGAGGCTCGGCGTATGCGCGCCCGGTGGGGCGGTCGGGATCATCCGCCGTGCCCCGTCCCGTCGCGCGCTCGCGCTCATCGCGCGGGCGCCGCCGTCCGCCCCGTCCTCCGGCCATGTGGCTCAGGTTGAAGATCGGGCCGTCGAAGGAGTAGATCGAGGGAGCGTCCGCGTATCCGTACGCGATCGGGCTCGCCCGGTCGACCAGCTTCGATCGCACCACGCTTCCCGTCAGCTTCAACTGGTTGGCCCGCGCCACCGTGACGCCCGGCGTCAGGCCGAAGTTGACGGCCAGCTCGGCGGTGTCCATCACGGACAGGAGAAGGCCTCCGCGCTCGACGAACGACCGCAGGTGCTCCAGTCCCTGAAACCCGAGGCCGGGCCGCATGTCGTCCGTCGAATCCACCGAGGCGAGGTTCGGCGTCTCGGCGGTCTTCTTCCAGGGCAGCGGGTTGCCCCACATCGGCATGCCGGAGACGATCGCCTGCGCTCCCCGGCCGACGGGCGGGAAGAGGAGAACGTCGAACCGCGCGCGCAGGTCGGGAGTCCGCGCCACGGTCTGCGTGCTGATCGAGACGTACGGGATCGCGAGCTCGTCGAAGGCCTGACGCCACCAACCCTCGTCCTGCGTCGACAGCCAGGTATGGACCATGGCGATCCGCGGAGCGCGGAGTGGATGCGCCGCCACGCGGGGAGCCGCCGCGAGGGCGGTGCCCGAGAGGCCGAGCTCTGAGAGGGCGCGCGACAGATCGGAGGACGGGACGCCGCGGATCAGGAACGAGCCGCGGGAAAAATGCTTTCCGCCGGAGTCGAAGGCCTCCTCGGCCGCCTGGAGATCCGCCTTCGGGAACCGGAAGCGAAGCGTGGCGAGGCCGGAGTCGCCGTTGTGCGCAATCGCCACGACGGGGCCGGATCCCTCGAGCCCACCCGGCGCGGATAAGGGAGCCGCTACCGGGGACATCGCCGCCGTCAGCACGGAGGGATCCGAGACGCGGTGAACCTTCACGCCGAAGAGCTCGCCGAACGTCCACCCGGTGTCGTCGTACGGGCTCTTCTGCGGGTCTTCGGGGCTCCAGTACTGGTAGTCGAGCAGCATGTCGGCGATCCGGCTGTACGGCTGGTCCATGCGCACGATGTAGCTGCCCGCCGGAAACGTCCGCGATTCCTTCACCCACGTCTTCGGCTTCTTTGGCATCGGGGGAGCGTCGGCCTCGTGCGCGGTCGCGGCCGTGCCGGCAGGGGCGAG
>JALYUA010000251.1 GCA_030854005.1 Acidobacteriota bacterium | reverse complement strand
AAACTGGGTCAGACGCTCATCGATGCCGCGACGCTCGACGCGGGAGTGGCCCGCATCGCGGCCGAGATCGACCGCGCCCAGGCGGGGCGCCCGGCGCTGCTCGTCGGAATCCTCAAGGGCTCCATCTTCTTCCTGTGCGACCTGGCCAAGAAGCTCGAGACGACTCCCGTGTCGCTCGACTTCCTGCAGGTTTCCTCCTACGGCTCGGGGACGAAGTCGTCGGGAAACGTGCGCCTCCAGCGCGATCTGTCGACGGACGTCGCGGGCCGGGACGTCATCATCGTGGAAGACATCGTCGACACGGGCCGGACGCTGACGAAGATCATCGAGCTTCTCGGCACGCGGCATCCCAAGTCGGTCAAGATCTGCGCGCTGCTCAAGAAGAAGATCGCCGGCAACGAAGGGATTCCGGTCGACTACCTCGGATTCACGATCGACGATCACTTCGTGGTCGGCTACGGGCTCGACTACGCCGAGATGTACCGCAACCTGCCGTTCATCGGGATCCTGGAGCCGGAGCCGGAGCCGGAAGCCGGGAACGAAGGCCGGGAAACGGGAAACGGGAAACGGGAAACGGCAGAGAGCCGGAGATGACCATGAAATATCTCGCGACGGACGGCGCACCGAAGGCCATCGGCCCGTACTCTCAGGCGGTCATCGAAGGGGGTTTCCTCTACGCTTCCGGTCAGATCCCGCTCGATCCCGAGAGCGGCGAGCTCGTCACGGGCGGCATCGAGAAATCCGCGGAGCGCATCTTCGACAACCTGGAGGCGGTCCTGCGCGAAGGCGGGCTCACCTTCTCCGACGTCGTGAAGGCGACCGTCTACCTGACGCGGACGGAGGACTTCCCCGCGATGAACGCCGTGTACGCGAAGCGCTTCGGCGAACACCGCCCCGCGAGGTCGACAGTCACGGTGGCGGGCCTCCCGAAGGGCGCGCCGATCGAGATCGACGTGATAGCGAGGGTGCGGTAGGCGGGAGGAAACGTTCAGGACTACCCCCCAACTCTCAACTCTCAACTCAACTTCCCCGAAACCAGAGCGCGATACCGGCCGCGAGCGCGCCGAGCGTGAAGATCCGGCTCGACCGCCGATGGAGGCCGTCGAACTTCCTGCGCCAGGGGTCGTCCGGCCCGGCCGCATCGAACGAGCCAACCTTCATCCGGAAATAGTTCATCCGGGGCCGTAGCACCATCGAGAGATAGACGTTGGTGGCGACTGCGACGAAGATCGCGATCCCGGAGACGACTGCGCGGCCGGCGAGGCCTCCAGCCCGCTCGAGCTCCACGAAGACGCCGATCACGAGCAGGAGCGAGAGGAGCTGCTTGACGGCCTCGAACCGCCGCAGGATTTCGCCGAACGCGCCACCGGCCTGGTCGCGCGACGGAACCATCCGGAAGAGGACCGGCGCGGCGAGAACGACGAGCACGGAGCCGCCGACCCAGAGGGCGAGCGAAAAGAGAATCACCTGCGAGATCAGCGCGGACACGGGGGAAGACGCTATCAGTTGAGATGCCGGGAAGCGGATCGCCCTCGCCGAAGCCCGCACGGACTATTCTTTCTGCATTCCGAACCGGCGACATCAACTTCTGCTCGGCTCGATCGTCGCTCTCGCGGCGGCGGTGCGCCTCTACCGGCTCGACTTCTTCTCTTACGGGCTCGACGAGATCCTCCAGGGCTACTGGATCCAGGGATCCTGGGAGTTCTTCTGGAAGTCGTTGCGTTTTGACGCCGTCCATCCGCCGCTCGACTACCTGATCGCCCGAGGGGTCGAGCACCTCGCCCCCGCGGACTGGGGCCGCAAGCTTTCAGACGTTCTCTGGGGCTGCGCCACGGTCGGAGCGCTCGGAATGCTCATCACCCGCCGTGCCGGAAGAGCCGCGGGCGTGCTCGCCGCTCTCCTGCTCGCCGTGGCGCCGTTTCACGTCCGCTACTCCCAGGAGTTTCGTCCGTACGCCCTGGGGATGTTCCTGCTCTGCCTTTCTCTCCTCTCGCTGGATCGGTACCTGGAGAAGCCCGGCCTCGCGCGGGTGCTCGCCCTCTATTTCGCCTGCCTGGCGACTGCGTACTCCCTCTATCTCTCGGCGCTGGTGCTCGGAATCGCCGCGCTGGCGCTTCTCGTCGAGGACGCCATGAGCGCCGATCCCGATCGGCGGCGAACGGCTCGCCGCTTTCTGCGGATGAGCCCGCTCTTCGCCGTCGCGCTCTTCGCCGCCTACCTGCCCTGGTGGCCGGTCGTCCGGGAAGCCGCGCGCCGTCCGCCGATGGCCGCGGCCGCTCCCCTCACTCTCGAGAGAGCCGGCCGCACTCTCTCGTTCTTCCTCTTCGCTCCGGACGGCGGTCATCCGCTCGGCGTCGCGGGACTCTTCTACCTCACGCTCGTCGCCGCCGGGATCGTGGCGGCGCTCCGGCGGAGCCGATCCCGGTTTCTCGTGGCGTGGTCGATCGGGGGCATGGCGGCGATCGAGATCCTCGGCCAGCTCCATCCCCACTACGACGTCGCCCGGCGCTACCTTCCCGCCGGGCTGGCGGTCCCCGCGCTCGCCGCCGTCGGGATCTCGTGGATCGTCCGCCGGCCGGGGCTGCGTCCGATCGCGGCGATCGTCGTGCTTGCCGTGGTGGCGCTCGATGGACGGTCACTGGCGGCCTACTTCACGAATGGCCGCGCCGACTGGCGGCCCCTGGCGGATGCCCTTCGGACACGTCCGATTTCCGAGCCCGTGTTCACCGAGAATCAATACGCCCAGCTGTGCACGGCGTTCTACGCGGTCGGGCCCCTCTGGCTCTTCGACGGCGGAAAGCGCGGCCGCCAGATCCCGAACCTGGACGGCGAGATCATCCGCTTGACCTGGTCCTGGGCGCCCGGCACGACGGCGTGGCTGATTCTCGCGGGAGAGCCGGTTCATCCCGAGCTTCGGGCGTGGGCCGCGCATTTCCCCTCCGCGACATATCCCACGGCGGAGGGAGCGGTGCTGGTCCGCCTCGATCCCGCTCTGCGGGAGCAGTCGCTCGCGGGACGCTGACCTCGCCTGCCGCCTGCCGATAGAATCTTCCGATGGAACCGGAGCTCGCGGCCGCCCTCGACGATCTGATCCTCGGCCGCGGCGTCGCGCGCGGGCGCCACTCGATGCGGCATCAGGGCCGGCTCGTGCGCGCCGAGCTGGAGGAGCGGCTGGCCGCCAACGGCTTCGTCCTCATGACGGTCCGCGAGGCGCCGATCGAGGCGGGAGAGCGCATCCCGGCGTTCTCTCTGCACGACGAGACGGCGGACTTCGGATGGATCCGCTGGGAGATCTTCACGCCGCGCAGCCGGCGCAAGCTCTTCGCCTCGGAGCACCGCCGTACGGACAACGACGAGTGGGCGGTGCAGATCAACCTCTCGTCGCCCGAGCGCGTCTGGGCGAGCCCGGAGCGCAAAGAGCGGCATGACGTGGACACAGTGGTGGCCGTCCACCCGTGACGGAGTCGATGGCGTCCGGGCCGGTCCGACGCACGCTTCCCGTCGGGCCTCTCCAGTGCAACTGCACGATCCTCTTCGACGCGGCGGCGCGCGAGGCGGTCGTGATCGACCCGGGCGATGAGCCGGACCGGATCGTCGCGGAGATCGAAAAAGAAAAGTTGCGCGTCACCGCGCTCCTGCATACCCACGCGCACTTCGACCACATCGGCGGCAGCGCCGGCGTCGCGGCGAAAACCGGTGCCCCGATCCGCCTCCATCCGGACGACGGGCCGCTCTACGACGCGCTTCCGGAGCAGGCCGCCCTGTTCGGTTTGTCGGCCGGCGCG
>JALYUA010000231.1 GCA_030854005.1 Acidobacteriota bacterium | reverse complement strand
CATGACGGTCGATCCCCGACGACCTCCTGCTCCAGCCGAGACGCCAGAGCAAGATCCGTCGGGGGCCCGTCTGGCCGTCTGGTCCGCCGGACGACCTCTCGAGCCCCGAGCCCCCTTCACCCGCCGTTCGCCTTTCGTTTTTCTCCAGGCCGCTCAAGTCGTTACGAGCTGCGGCTCCAGAGACCGGACACGTTTCAATTGACTCACCAGCCTGGCGGCCATAAGATGGGCGGCTCGGTCATCAACTCCATGGCGAAGGGGGTGAGTGTACGTGCCGCTCGTTCACGTCAAGGAAGACGAATCCTTCGAAAACGCCATGCGGCGCTTCAAGCGGAAGTGCGAGAAATCCGGAATCCTCTCGGAACTGAAGAAGCGCCAGCATTACGAGAAGCCGAGCGCGAAGCGCAAACGCAAAATGATCCAGGCTCGCAAGAAGATGCTTCGCAAGCTCTCGGAAGAGCGTCGGGCCACTCCGTAGCCATCCCTCCCGCGGAGGGCGATGCCGATCGGGTGTCGCTCGAGTTCGACGTCGTCCTCCGCCTCCTTTCTTCCCTCGCCCGCACGGATCCCGGCCGCAGGGTCGTGTCCCGGCTCGCGCCTTCGGGCGACGAGGCGTCGGTGCGGGCCCTCCTGTCCGAGACCTCCGAGGTGTGGTCGTTCCGCATCCGGCACGGCCGCCTGCCCCTCGCCGGCGCCGAGGAGATCGAGGGCCCGCTCGCGACCATCGAGAGCGGCGCCTTCGGGCCGGAAGACTTCCGTCCGGTCCTCTCCGTCGCCCGGGCCACCGCGGCGGTGCGCCGCGCGCTCGAGCCTGCCGAATCGCCCCGCCTCGTCGAGCGAAGGGAGAGACTTCCCCATCTCGACGAGCTTCTCGCGCAGGCGTCCCGGATCTTCGCCGCCGACGGGACGATCCGCGACGACGCGTCGCCGGAGCTTTCCGCGATCCGGACCCGGCTTCGGCGGCGCCGCAACGAAGTGGCGCGCAATCTCGAAAAGATCGTCGATCAGCGCCGCGAGTTCCTGGGCGACGCAACGGTCGTGCTGCGCAACGACCGCTACTGCCTTCCGGTCCTCGCCTCTTCACGGGCGCGCGTTCCCGGCATGGTCCACGACCGGTCGGGCTCCGGCCAGACCGTCTTCGTCGAACCGATGGAGGTCATCGAGGCGAACAACGATCTGGCCCTGCTCGCCGGAGAGGAGAGGCGGGAGGTCGAAAGGCTGCTGACCGGCTTCGGGCGCTCGGTTCTCGCGGCGGCGGAGCCGCTCGGCGCCGCGGTGGGAGAGCTCGCGGAGCTCGACGCCCTCGAGGCGAAGGTCGAGTTTGGAGACCTCTCGGAGGGACGTGTCCCCGAGATCTCCGACGACGGCGAATGGATCCTCCGCGCTGCCCGGCATCCTCTGCTCGACGCGCGCCTCGCGCCGTTGCGACGGAGGGTCCTGGACGAGCATCGCGGCGACCGCGAGGCGGTCCCGCTCGACCTGGAGCTCACGCGCGAGCAGCGGATGCTCGTCGTCTCGGGGCCGAACGCGGGCGGGAAGACCGTGGTCCTGAAGACCGCCGGCTTGTTCTCGCTGCTCGCTCAGTCGGGCATCCCGATCCCGGCGGGAACCGGTACGCGCGTGCCGGTCTTCCGCGCGATCCGGACGGAGATCGGAGACGCGCAGGCGATCCTCTCCGATCGTTCCACGTTCTCCTCCTCGATGGAGACTCTCGCGGCGATCCTCCAGGAGTCCGGCCCCGGCGTTCTGGCGCTGATCGATGAGATCGGCGGCGCGACGGACCCGGAGGAAGGAAGCGCGCTCGCGGTCGCGTTTCTCGAGGAATATCTCGCGCGCGGAGGCCGCGCCATCGTGACCACGCACCTTTCCGCCATCAAGAACTTCGCCGCGGGGCGGACGGACGCGGTGACCGCCGCGATGGAATTCGACGAGGAGACCGGTCGGCCGAACTACCGCCTGCATCCGGGTCTCTCCGGGCGGAGCCGCGCGCTCTCCGTCGCCCGCGAGCGTGGACTTCCTTCTTCGGTGCTCGACCGCGCGGTCGAGATCCTGGGCGAAGCCTGGCAGCGCCGGGAGGAGCGCGAGTCGGAGGCGGAGGCGGCGCTCGACCGGCTGAGGCGCGCCGAGGCCGCGCTTCTCGAAGAACGCGAGAAGTTCCGGCGCGACGCGGAGAAGCTCGCCGCGGAGAAGGAAGAAGTGGCGCGATCCCGTTCGAAGCTGCGGGACGAGGGACTCGCCGGCTTCGAGAAGGCGCGGCGGGAGCTGGCGCGGCGCGTCGACGAGGAGCTCTCGGCCATCCGAGGGGACGCGGCCCGCCGCTCCGAGACGTCCGCCGCGCAGCTCGTGGCGGAGGCGGAGCGCGCCGTGGCGGAAGAGCCGGCACTCGTCGAGGCGCGCGAGCAGATCGATGCGCGGGCGCGAACTCTCGAGGAGGGCGGCCGGGCCCGCATGCGCGGAATGAAACTCGAGGGGACGATCGTGTCGCTCGACCCCGAGAGCGCGTGGCTCGACGTCGCCGGCAAGAGAATGCGCGTGTCCCGGTCAGAGCTGGAGCCGGCGGGGGCGGGAGCGGCCTGGAAACGGGAGCCGAGCGACCAACGGGAGCGAGACGGCCGCGGTACTCCGCGGTCAACTAGATCGGGAAACGGGAAACGAAAGAACGCCGCAAAGGAGGCATCGTCGGCCGATCCTTCCGGCGGGCCGGTCAAGGAGGTCAACGTCATCGGCAAGCGATTGGACGAAGCCATCGACGAAGTCGAGAAGGCGCTCGACGAGGCGCTCGTCGCGGGAGCGCGGCTACGTGTCATTCACGGCCACGGAACCGGCCGCCTTCGCGATGGATTGCGCGAGCATCTGCGCAAGCATCCCAACGTCGCGTCAGCGCGCGCCGCCGACGCACGAGAGGGCGGCAACGGCGCCACGATGGTGGAGTTGCAGTGAGGGAGGAGAAATTCGGGTGAGGAGTACGGTGCCGCTCACGGAGTGTGCTTCCGGAACCGGCTCGGCCGTTTCCCGTTTCCCGTTTCCCGTTTCCCGACCCTATGACTAACGATCTCGACATCACCGATTCCGCGCTCGCCGAGCTGCGATCCGCGGTGGACATCGTCGAAGTGATCGGCGAGCACACGCGGCTGAAAAAAGCCGGCCGCTCGTGGAAAGGTCTCTGTCCTTTTCACAACGAACGCACGCCCTCCTTCACCGTCGACCGCGACAAGGGGCTGTACCACTGCTTCGGGTGCGGCGCGGGCGGCGACGTCATCCACTTCGTGCGGCAGATGGACCGCCTGGAGTTTCCCGAAGCGGTCGAGGCCCTCGCCGGAAGGTTCGGCGTCACGATCCCGCGCCGCGCCCGCGGACCCCGCGACGACCGCCGAGAAAAGCTCCTCGAGGCCGTCGCCGCCGCGCATCGGTTCTATCGCGCGGAGCTCGCGAAGCCCGGTAGCCGGGCGGCGGACTACCTCTCGGCCCGCGGCGTGACGGCCGACATGATCGCGCGGCTCGAGCTCGGCCATGCGGCCGACTCCTGGGACGCCGTCTCCCGCGCCCTGTCCCCCTCGTACCCCGAGAGCCTGCTGATCGAAGCGGGGCTCCTTCAGCCGGGACAGGACGGAAAGCGCGCCTACGACCGGTTCCGTGACCGCCTCCTCTTCGTCCTGCGCGACGACCGCGGCCGCCCCGTCGGATTCGGAGGGCGCGTCCTTTCCCCCGAGGGCGAGCCGAAATATCTGAACTCTCCCGAGTCGCCGATCTTTCAGAAGAAGCGGACGCTGTACGGCCTGTCCTCGGCCCGCGACGCGATCCGGCGCCGGGAGCGCGTGGTCCTGGTCGAGGGTTACTTCGACCATCTCGCCCTGCTCGACGCAGGGATCGAGGAGACGGTCGCGTCGATGGGTACGGCGCTCACGCCCGAGCAGGCGGAGAAGCTCCGGCGTCTCGCCCCGAAAGTCGTTGTCTGCTACGACGGGGATCCCGCGGGCCGCTCGGCCACCCGGGGCGCGCTCGGCCTTCTCCTCGGGCAGGGATTCTCCGCCCGCGTCGCGAAGCTGCCGGCCGGCAAGGACCCGCACGACGTGCTGCGGGAAGAGAGCCCGGAGCGGCTCGCCGCGCGCATCGAGGACGCGCCCGACGCGCTCGACTGGCTTCTCGATCCGGCAGGAGCCGGCTCCGATCCGATGGAGCAGAATCTTTCCGCGGCGGACAAGAGCGACCGGATCGCGGGAATTCTCGAGATCCTGCAGGCGGTTCCGGACACGATCCTCCGCCACGAGGAGTGCCGGCGGCTCTCCCGCCGCGTCGCGGTCCCGCTGGACATCCTGTGGGAGCGGATCCGCCCGAAAACCGGCCGGACCGGGCTCACGGCGCCTCCGCCCCGCGTGGGAACGCCCGGGAATGACCCTGTGTTACGGGAAGGGGAGATGCCGGCGTCGGAGCGAAGGCTCCTTCACATCCTGCTGAACGAGCCGGAATACAACCCCTTGGTGTTCAGTACTTTGAGAGACGAATTCCTCACCCACCCTCTGATCGAGAGAGTGGTCGGGGCCCTCCGGAAAGCCTCCTCCGACGGAGAAGGTGTTGATTTTCACAGGCAAATCGCACACCTTACGGAAGAAGATCGAATTCTTGTGTCCGGTATCGCCCTGGAAGATCACCCCGCGCCCACCGAAAAAGGCGTCGAAGGTCTCCTCAAGGACCTCGAAAAAAAGTACTTAGAACGGGAGAGCGCGGACATCCAGAGGGAGATCGATCGGGCAGTCGCGTCGTCGAGTGCGGATCTGGCGGAATTGATCCGGCGCAAGCAAGAGAACGGGCGCCGGCGTGGAGAGCTTTCGCGCTCCCCGCGGTGGAAAGGAATGTAACTTGGTGATCGACGAAAAATACCCGGAGCTTCAACTCCTCTTCAAGGCGGGCAAGGACAAGGGTTACCTGCTCTACGAAGAGATCCACACGATCCTCTCCGACGAAGTCACAGCGAGCCCCCAGGATCTCGAAGAAGTGTACGGCCGGATCTTCGACATGGGCGTCGAGATCGTCACGGACCCGGACCGGGCCGCCCGCCGCCGCGCGGCGCTGGAAGCCGAGACCGCCGAAGAGGCGCGCGAGGCCGTCGAGAAGACGAACGACCCCGTGCGGATGTACCTGCGCGAGATGGGCACCGTCAAGCTTCTCGACCGCGAGGGCGAGGTCCGCATCGCCAAGCGCATCGAGCAGGGCGAGGCGAAGATCTACCAGGCCCTCGCCAACAATCCGATCGTTCTCCAGGAGATCTTGAAGCTCCTCGAGAACGCCGGCCGCGATTCGCGCATCGTCAACGAGCTCGTCAACCTCTCCGAAGAAGACGAGGAGATGGACGACCGCGCGACGCGGCGTATCGAAGGCGTCCTCGGCAGCTTCAAGAAGATCGGCGCGCTGGATAAGGACATCAAGCGGCTGAAGTTCAAGTCGCGCACGATCAAGAAGGGCAGCAAGGCCCTGGCGCGCGTCGAGGCGTCGATCGACAAGAAGATCGCGGACATGGCGAAGCTGATCCGCGCGGCGGATTTCACGCCCGCCGTGCTGAATCGCGCCATCGGGATTCTGAAGGACATCGACCGGCAGATGTCGATCCCCGAGTCCACCATCCGGCAGGACACGACGACGCTCAAGAAGGAAAAGAACCCGACGAGAATCGACTTCTACAAGCGGCGGATCACCAAGTACCGCAAGCTCCTGCGCGAGCTCGAGCAGAAGTTCGGCGTCACCCACGAGGACGTCAAGAAGACGCTCCGCATGGTGCGCGAAGGCGAGGAAGAGGCGGATCAGGCCAAGCACGAGCTGATCGTCGCCAACCTCCGGCTCGTCGTCTCGATCGCGAAGAAGTACACCAACCGCGGCCTGCAGTTCCTGGACCTCATCCAGGAGGGGAATATCGGCCTCATGAAGGCCGTCGAGAAGTTCGAGCACCGGCGCGGATACAAGTTCTCGACCTACGCGACGTGGTGGATCCGGCAGGCGATCACCCGGGCGATCGCGGACCAGGCGCGGACGATCCGAATCCCGGTTCACATGATCGAGACGATCAACAAGCTGACGCGCACCTCGCGATCTCTCGTCCAGGAGCTCGGACGCGAGCCCAACGCCGAGGAGATCGCCAAGCGGATGGACATGCCGGTCTCCAAGGTCCGCAAGATCATGAAGATCGCGCAGGAGCCCATCTCCCTCGAAACCCCGATCGGCGAGGAGGAGGATTCGCATCTGGGCGACTTCATCGAGGACCGGGGAGTCCTGTCGCCGATCGATGCGGTCCTGGTTTCCAATCTGCAGGAGCAGACGCGGCGGGTCCTGAAGTCCCTGACTCCGCGCGAGGAGCAGGTGCTCAAGATGCGGTTCGGGGTCGGCGACGGCTCCGAGCACACCCTGGAAGAGGTGGGCCGGTCGTTCAACGTCACCCGCGAACGGATCCGCCAGATCGAGTCGAAGGCGCTGCGGAAGCTGCGGCATCCGTCGAGGGCGAAGAAGCTGAAACCCTTCCTGGAAACCATTCGGTGAGGGCGGGCCTGAAGGGGCTGTCCCGCTTTGCTATATTGACGGCCGAACAACAGCCGGGGTCCATAGCTCAGCGGTCCAGAGCCACCGGCTCATAACCGGTCAGACCTCGGTTCGAATCCGAGTGGACCCACCAGGGTCAGGACGCGAGAAGGGGTACGGGGAGCTTGAGGCGTAACAGACCGACGAGACAGTCAGTATCGAAGAACGGGAAGGGGCGACCTCTGAGCGGGCCGCCCTTTTTGTTTTCAGCGGACGTGAACGAGAGGGAGTCTTCGGCGTGAGCGGCCCGAGTCTTCTCGAGCAGCTCTACCGGTTGCAGGACCGGCTCCGGTTCGTGCAGTCGCGCCAGCGGGAGCGCGACACCGTCCCCGAGGAGCTTTCGGAGGTCGATCGCGCGTATCGCGAACGGGTGGAGACGCTCGACCGCATTCGGGAGCGGCTGGCGGAAGCGGAGTCCGAGAGGCGCCGCGCCGAGGGCGACCTCTCCGACCTCCAGGAGAAGCAGAAAAAATACCAGGGACAGCTTCGCAGCGTCCAGTCCAGCCGCGAGTACGGCGCCGTGCTGAACGAGATCGACGGCGTGGACAAGCTGATCCGCACCACGGAAGATCGGGTGCTCGCCCTCGACGAAGAGATCGAGAACGCGCGCAAGGAGCTCGAGGGTCGGGAGCAGAGTCTGCCTGGCGAGACGGACGAGCACGAAGAGAAGCTGAAGGACTGGCGCACGACCCAGCGCGGGATCGATGACGAGCTCGCGGCCGCCGCGTCGGAGATCCAGGAGATCGAGCGGCAGATGCCCCCGAAAGACCGCGCCGAGTTCCACCGCCTGATCGAGAAGAAAGGCGGCGTCGCGATCGCGCGGGTCTCCGCCGGATCCTGCTCCGCATGCCACGTGAAGATCCGCCCCGCCGCGATGCAGATCCTGAAGAACGGCAAAGAGATCGTCTACTGCGACAGCTGCAAACGAATCCTGTACTGGGATGGACAAGGGTGATCGGAGCCGGGAATCGGGAGCCGAGCGACCAACGGGAGCGAGACGGCCGCAGTACTCCGCGGTCAACTAGCTCGGGAATCGGGAATCGATGAGCTCCCGGCGCCCTGGTTCGTTTCTCGTTTCCCGTTTCCCGTTTCACGCCCGGTGAAATTCCTCGCTTATATCGACGGGGCGGCGCGGGGGAATCCCGGACCTGCGGGCGCCGGTGTGTACGTGGAGGCGGACGGCGATCGCCCGGCGGAGGAGCTCTTCGAGCCTCTCGGCCGGCAGACGAACAACGTCGCCGAGTACAGCGCCCTGCTCCTGGCG
>JALYUA010000213.1 GCA_030854005.1 Acidobacteriota bacterium | reverse complement strand
GACTATCAGAAGCAGCGGATCTCGACCTTCTTCAATCCCGACCAGGACGTCCTGAAGTCCGGCTACCAGGTGCGGCAGTCCAAGATCGCCGTGGGATCGGGAGGATTTACCGGCAAGGGATTCCGCTCGGGGACGCAGAGCCAGCTTCGGTTTCTTCCGGTCCAGCACACCGACTTCATTTTTGCGGTCATCGCCGAAGAGTGGGGATTCCTGGGGGTAATCCTCATCCTCGGGCTCTTTGCGACCCTCGTGCTGCGTTCGCTGACTCTCGCGGGCGACGCGCGCGACAGGGGAGGAGTGTTTCTGATTCTGGGCCTCACGGCCGTGATCTTCTTCTCCGTCATGGTCAACGCCTCGATGATGATCGGTCTTCTGCCGACGACCGGAATTCCGCTGCCTCTCGTCTCCTACAGCGGCTCGTCGGTCGCGACGACGTTTCTTTCGATCGGTCTCATCCTGGGGGTTCACTACCGCCGGTTCGCGAACGCGTGAGGAAGGAGCTCCTCGTCAACGCGACGCCGCCCGAGACCCGGGTGGCGTTGATGGAGGACCAGCGCGTCGTCGAGGTGTTCCACGAGCGCCGGGGACATCGGGGACTCGTGGGCAACGTCTACCTCGGCCGGGTGCATCGCGTTCTTCCGGGGATGCAGGCGGCATTCGTCTCCATCGGCCTCGATCGCGACGCATTCCTCTACGTCGAGGACGCTTTGCCGGGGACCGTCGAGGAGGAGGGCGACGACACCGCGGTCGCCGCGGTCATCGCCGGGCGCGGAGCGCCTTCCGAGGAGCGGCCCCGGATCGACGACCTCGTCAAGGAAGGGCAGGAGATCGTCGTGCAGGTTACGAAAGACCCGTTGTCGGGCAAGGGCCCCCGGGTGACCGCGGCCCTGTCGCTTCCCGGACGGACCCTCGTATACCTCCCCTCCGCCCGCGAGATCGGGATCTCGCGCCGAATCAGCGACGAGACCGAGCGCGACCGGCTCCGCCAGCTCCTGGGAGAGCTCCCCGGCTCGGGGGGGCTGATCGCGCGCACGGCGGCCGCCGGCGCCGGCGCCGCGGAACTGGCCGCCGACCAGCGCTACCTGATGGAGCTCGCGGGCCGCATCGCCCGGCAGTCGGAGCGCTCGGCCGCTCCGGCGCTCCTTCACCGCGAGCTCGACCTCTCCCTGCGCGTCGTGCGGGACCTCGTGTCTACGGATTTCGCGGCGATCCGCGTCGACGACGAGGCGACGCACGCTCGCCTGATCGAGTTTCTGAGCGCCGTCGCGCCGTCCCTGGTCCGCGCCGTCGAGCTGTGCCCGAGCGAGCCGCCTCTCTTCGAGACGGCGGGCGTCCAGCAGGAGATCTCGCGAGGCCTGCGGCGCCACGTCGAGCTTCCATCGGGAGGCTCGATCGTCATCCAGCAGACCGAAGCCCTGGTCGCGATCGATGTGAACACGGGCAAGTTCGTCGGGAAGGACGGTTTGGAGGAGACGGTCTTCGCGGCAAATCTCGAGGCCGTGCCGGAAATCGCGCGTCAGATCCGGCTGCGAGACCTGGGCGGCCTCCTCGTCATCGACTTCATCGACATGGCAGATCCCGCGCACCGTCGCGAGGTCTTCGAGAAGTTCGAGCTCGAGCTCGCCCGCGACCGCGCGAGGACGAGGCTGCTGCAGCTGTCCGAGTTCGGTCTCGTCGAGGTCACCCGGCAGCGCTCCCGCGGCAACCTCGAGAAGACCCTGACGACCGCCTGCCCCTGCTGTTCCGGGCGGGGCCGGGTGCGGACGGACCTGACGCTCGCGCTCGAGCTGCGGCGGGACCTGCTTCGCCCTCCTCTGCTCTACAGCCGCGGCGAGACGATCCGGGTGCGGGTGCCGCCCTCCCTGGGGCGCCTGCTGGCGGAGGAAGAGAGGACGATTTTGGAAGACGTCCAGGAGCGGCTCGGGGTGGACCTGGAAATCCAGGCGGACGCCACGCTGTCCCCGGAAGAGTACGAAATAGGGGAGAAGTAGTCGTCCGTTCTCACTTTTGAGCTCTCAGTTTCCGAGACCTTTCCGCGGGAATGACATCGCGGGCAGTCCGGTTTTCAGGGTCAGCACACGATACCTTCCTTCCTCGGGCCCGGCCGTTTGAGCCGGGCCCGCCTTTTTTACTGTGATCCTCCGCCGTCGTTTCCCGTTTCCCGTTTCCCGTTTCCCGCCCGGTCCATTCCCTGAATCCCTCTCCAGATCTCCTCGACGGTCTCGACCGTGTCCGCTTCCTGGGGCGTCTTGTCTTCCCGGATCCGGACGATGCGCGGAAACCGGAGAGCGAACCCCGACTTGTGGCGGCTGCTCTTCTGAATGGTGTCGAACGCGACCTCGAGGACCACTTCGGGAGCCACGGCGCGGACGGGACCGTATTTGGCGACGGTGATCTTGCGGAACACGGCGCCCATCCTGCGAATCTCCTCGTCCGTGAGGCCGCTGTAGGCCTTTCCGATGTTGACCAGGCGGTCGCCGTCCCGCACGGCGAAGGTGTAATCGGAGAGCATCCCCGCGCGCTTTCCGTTTCCCTGCTCGACGGCGGTGACAACGACGTCGAGCGTCGCGAGCGCCTTCTTCCACTTGCGCCACGCGCGTCCGCGCTTTCCCGCCTGATACGGCGAGTCCTCGCGCTTGAACATCAGCCCCTCGTTGCCACGCTCTCGCGCTTCCGAAAAAAAGGCCTCGAGACCGGCGGCATCCGACGCGCGCCGGACGGGAGAAAGAAGGAAGCCGCCCCCCTGCGCCAGACGCTCGAGCTCGGTGCGCCGCTCGCGCCACGGGCTCTCGAAGAGGGGCGTCTCGCCCGAGGCGAGGCAGTCGTACGCGATGAACGCGACCGGGATCTCCGCAAGAAGGTCTGCGGGCGGGGCCTTCCTCCCGAGCCTCCTCTGGAGACGGAAGAAGGACCCGACGCGATCTCCGGTCCAGGCGACGATCTCCCCGTCGAGGAGGAACTGGCCCGGCGGCCCGGCGAGCGAGACGGCGATCTCGGGAAACTGCAGAGTGACGTCGTCGAGCGTCCGTGAGAAGAGCGTCACCCGCGACCCGGATTTGTGCGCATGCGCTCGGATCCCGTCGAACTTGTCCTCCACCGCGAAGAGAGGGAGCTCTTCGACGATGTCCTGCGGGTTCTCGATCGGCGAGGCGAGCATGAAGCCGATCGGGTGAAAGAGGCGGAAGCGGATCCCGGAAAGCGCGCCCGCTCGAGCCGCCTCGGCCGTTTCGCCGATGTCCCCGCAATCCCGCCGGGCGCGGGCGACCGCTTCGCGATCGGCCCCGAACGCGGCGGCGATGGCCTCTTCGACCGTCGCGAGATCGGCCCCGACGCGCAGCCCGCCGGAGAGCGTCTTGACGAGATAACGCGCCTCGACGGGGCTCGCGCGGCGCAGAAGATCTTCGAGCAGCGCCTGCTTCTGCGCAGCCTTCCTCATCCCCGCGAGGTCGCGCAGCCGACCATCCACCTCGAGGATCTGGAGGGGCTGCCCATCGCGGGTCTGGTCCTGCGGGAGCATCAGGCCGATCGCTTCGCCCAGGTCTCCGATCGCTCGCGCCGAGGCGCCGATCGTTTCCATGTCCCAGCCGGTGACGGCGCTCGCCGCGCGGGCGAGGGTGGCCCAGCCGACGGAGGTGACCGTCTGCTCCCATTCGGCGAAAGGCGACCCGGAGAGGAGCCGCGCGGCCGCGATGAGCTCGCCGCCGGACAAAGAAGTGAGGACGACCGCGAGGCGCTCGATCTTCACGAGCTTGCTTCGAGTCGCGGCCACTGCCTCCAGGGCTTCGGCGAGGATGCGGTACGCGCTCACGGGTCCTCCGCGCTCCGCTCGCCCCCTTCCGCGAGCGGAATGGCTTCGACGCCGCGGCCGGACAGGATCCGGGCGAAGTCCCGCGCATAGCCGTGGTGCGTGAGGACGCGGCGGGGAGCGACCTGCGCCGCGTGCGCGAGCAGTTCGTCGAAATCCGCGTGATCCGAAAAGGGCAGCAGGATCTCGGCATCATGCTCGGCGCGGGACGCCTCCCGCAGCGCCCAGCCGGAGAGGTACGCGATGCGCCGCTTCTTCACCTGGCGAACGACGGGCGTGCGGGCGCAGTGCGGAGGAACGATGAGCACCTCGCCCGGCCCGGCAGGCCCGCTGTCGTACGGGCGGGAGAACGGAAACGCGAACCCGGCCGCTTCGTATTCGGGGACCAGTTTCCACGCCGCGCCGTGCAGCACCGTCGGGATCCCCGCTTCCCCGAGCACGAGCGCCGCCTCCTGGGACTTGCCGAGAGCGTAGGCGAGAAGGACCGGAATGAGGCCCTCCTCGTGAGCGGCGCGGCACGCGGCCACGAGCCGCGCCTCGAGCGAGGGCCGCGCGGGAAACCGAAAAACGGGAAGCCCGAACGTCGTCTCCGTCACGAGGACGTCGGAGCGCGGGGCCAGCGCGGGAGTCGCCGTCCGCGAGAAGCCGCGACGGAAATCCCCGGTGTAGAGCACGGAACCCTCGGGCCCTTCGATCCGCACCTGGGCGGAGCCCAGAATGTGGCCGGACGGAAAGAGGGTGAGCTCCGCTCCATTTTGCCGGGCGACCTCACCGTAAGCGAGCGCCCGCGCCTCTCCGGTCCAGTCGGGATTTCGCCGCCGGTAGATACCGAGCGTCTCCCGCGTCCCCCAGACTTCCCCGTGTCCGGCCGCCGCGTGGTCGGCGTGCGCGTGCGAGACGATCGCGCGAGGCGCCGGCGCGTGCGGATCGATCCACGCGTCGAACTCCGGCGCGTACAGCCCTTCGGGCCGGATCTCGAGGTGCGGGGTGGGGGTCATCGGAGGTTCAGAGTTGAGCGTTGAGCGTTGACAGTAAGAAATTTGAGAATCCTGGGTTCAAGGCCCAGAGTTCAAAGCTGAGAGTTACATGGGAGCGGCTTCGAACGCTCAACGCTTAACGCGCGACGCTCAACGTCTTCATCATCCTCAACGCCTCGAGTCGCTCCACGGCATGATCCACGATCGGCGCGGGATAGTCGCGGCCGATCCGGCATCCCGACGCGCCCTGTTCTGCGGACGTCATCGTCCAGGGCTCGTGCAATTTCTCCGCCGGGACGTTCGCCAGCGCGGGCAGGAACCGTCGGATGTAGGCGCCGTCCGGGTCGAACTTCTTCGACTGGAGGACGGGGTGGAAGATCCGGAAGTAGGGCGCGGCGTCCGAGCCGGAGCCGGCGGCCCATTGCCATCCGCCGTTGTTGTTGGCGAGGTCGGCGTCGGCCAGCTCGTGCTCGAACCAGGCCTGACCCTCGCGCCAGTGGACATGCAGGTCTTTCGTCAGGAACGACGCGACCACCATCCGAGCGCGGTTGTGCATCCAGTGGGTCGTCGAGAGCTGGCGCATCGCCGCGTCGACGAGGGGATAGCCTGCCTCTCCCGCGCGCCAGGCGGCGAGGCCGGCCGGATCGGTTCGCCAGGCGAGGGCGTCCATCTCCGGACGGAAACTCTGGGTCGCCACGCGCGGAGAGTGGAAGAGCACGTGATGGTAGAAGTCGCGCCAGGCGAGTTCCCGAAGGAAGGCCCCCGCTTCGCGAGGACTTCTCGCAGACTCGAGGACTCGCGCCCGCACCGTTCTCGGAGAGATCGTGCCGAAATGAAGGTGGGGAGAGAGCCTCGACGTGCCTTCCCGCCCCGGGCGGTTGCGTTCGGTGTCATAGGAAGCGAGCGAGCGTTCGCAGAAGCCGGACAGGAGCCGCCCGGCTTCCGATTCGCCTCCTCGCGGCGCGAGCGCCTCGGCGGGCAGATCGCGCCAGGCGCGCGCCCGGCCGATCGGAACGGTGCGAAGGGCGGGGGTCGCCAGCCGGGCGGGCGCCGCAACAGGCGGGAGTTTTTCGATCTCCTCCCATCGGCGGGCGAACGGCGTGTAGACGGTGTACGGCTCGCCGGAGCCTGAGAGGAGCGCGTCCGGCTCGACGAGGAGCGCGTCGGGAAAGAGCCGCAGCTCCGCGCCGATACGGCGGAGCGCGTCTGCCGCGGCCGAGTCCCGCGCCTCGGGATACGGGCCGATCTCCGCATTCGCGTACACCGCCGCCGCGCCGGTCTCCTTCACGAGATCCGGAAGCGCCCGCGTGGCAGGCCCGGGCCTGACGATGAGGCGCCCGCCCGCGGAGGCAAGCGTGCCCGCAAGCTCCTCGAGACTCTCGCGGAGAAATCGGAATCGAGCCGGCCCGATCCCGGGGTCATCGCCGTAGTGGTCGTCGAGCACGAACACGGGAATGACGCCCTCGGCGTCTCGCGCGGCCGCCGCCAGCGCCGTGTTGTCCGTCATGCGCAGGTCCCGGCGAAACCAGTGGACGATCGCGCTCAAGAATCCGCCTGCGTCGCCGGGAAGATCTTCTCGATCGCGCGGCGCCGGTACTCGAAGATCCCCTGGAGCTGCCGCCGCACGAGCATGGCGTGCGCGATCCGCCCGAGCACGCCGAAGGGAAGCTCGTACTCGACGCGGTCCCGCATCAGCACGCCGCCGGCGCCGTCGCGCGCGAAACGGTGCGTGTGGATCCAGGTCCGATACGGGCCGCGCTCCTGGCGGTCCTGAAATTCGACGCCGGCCACCCACCGGGAGAGGACCGTCACCCAGCGCAGAGTGAAGACGAGCCAGCGGATCCGGTACTCGATGCGGGCGCCCTCTTCCATCCGTTCCGGCGCCGGGGGCTGAATCCGGAACCGCAGCCAGGGCGGGGTGAGGCGGGCGAGGTTGCCCGGGTCCGAAAAGAACGCGAAGACCTCCTCGAGCGGAGCCGGGACGCGGGTCGTGGTCTCGAGGACGTGCACCGGCGCAGTGTGTCAGGCAGCGCCCGTCCCGGAACGGTTTGTCCAGCGGATCGGGGCCGGAAAGGAAATCCGGTTCGAGCTCTCGCGTTTCCCCTGAGTGCTGCCCCTCACCCGGCCCTCTCGCCCGTGCGCGCGAAGGACGCCGTAAGCCAGGTCTGTTCTGGGC
>JALYUA010000239.1 GCA_030854005.1 Acidobacteriota bacterium | reverse complement strand
CCCCGGAGGGTCTCCGGCCGGCCGGGGTCCGCGTGGCGGGCGGCCGCATCGTGTCGGTCGATCCGTACGACGCTCCCGACGACGGGTTTACCGTCGAGGACGCCGGGGACGGCCTCGTCTTTCCGGGCCTCGTCGACACCCACGTCCACGTCAACGAGCCGGGCCGGACTCACTGGGAAGGCTTCGAGACGGCGACGGCCGCGGCGGCCGCGGGCGGAATCACCACCGTGATCGATATGCCCTTAAACGCCATCCCTCCGACGACGACGCGCGAGGGCTGGTTCGCGAAGATCGACGCCGCCGCGGGCCGCTGCTCGGTCGACGTCGGGTTCTGGGGCGGCCTCGTCCCGGGCAACGCCGCCGAGCTCGCCGGCCTCCGCGCCGCGGGAGCGTTCGGCTTCAAGTGCTTTCTCGCGCCGTCGGGCGCCCCGGAGTTCGCGCACGTCTCGGAAGACGAGCTGCTCACCGCCGGGCGCCAGCTGGCGGCGAGCGGCGCCCCTCTGCTCGTCCACGCGGAATCGGCGGCGCTCCTCGGGAATCTGGCCGGGCCGCCGACCTCCTACGCGAGCTACCTCGCTTCGCGTCCCGCCGCCGCCGAGGTCGCGGCCGTGGAAGCGGTCATCCGCCTGTCTCGCGCGACCGGCGTGGCGGTCCATGTCCTGCACCTCTCGGCCGCCCAGGCGCTCGAGCCTCTCGCGGCCGCGCGGGCGGAGGGCCTGCCCATCACCGTGGAAACGTGCCCGCACTACCTGACGTTTGCGGCGGAAGAGATCCCGGACGGAGCCACGCTGTTCAAGTGCGCGCCTCCGATCCGCGGCCGCGAGAATCGCGAGAGCCTCTGGAAGGGGCTCGCGGACGGCGTCATCGACATGGTCGTCTCGGACCATTCCCCCTGCCCGCCGGAAGACAAGCGCCTCGCCGAGGGAGACTTCCGCTCCGCCTGGGGTGGCATCGCGTCTCTCGAGCTGGCGCTCGCCGCCGTCTGGACCGGCGCTGAGCAGCGGCGAATTCCGCCCGAACGCGTGGTCGAGTGGATGAGCGCCGCGCCGGCTCGATTCGCCGGGCTCCTTCACGACAAGGGGGCGATCGCCGCGGGGCGCGAGGCGGACCTCGTCGTGTTCGACCCCGGCGCGGTGCGGGTGGTCGATGCTTCCCGTCTCCACCAGCGCCATCCGCAGACTCCGTACGCGGGGTGTGAGCTGCGAGGACGCGTGCGGACGACCTATCTCGGAGGTGAGAAGATCTTCGACGGCGGCCGTCTCGTCCGCGCCGGGCGCGGCGAGCTCCTCTTGTCGGGTTGAGGAGTCTGTCGAGGTCTTGGGACAGACTCCGGAGTGTTGGAAGGGAGCCCCGTGCCGGACTTCATGGACCTGATCGATCTCGCCTCGGAACGGCTGGGCGGTTCGGCGATCGCCGCGAATGATGAGTTCTTCGCGCCCCGCGAAAACCTCTTGAAGCCCGGCAAGCCGGTCTTTCGGGAAGGGGAATACACCGACCGGGGCAAGTGGATGGATGGATGGGAGACCCGGCGCCGGCGGAGCCTCGGCCACGACTGGTGCGTGGTCCGCCTGGGCTTTCCGGGGATCCTGCACGGGTTCGTCATCGACACGACCCATTTCAAGGGCAACGCGCCGGAGGCTTGCTCGATCGAAGCGTGCGAGACCGCGAATCTCTCCCCCGAACCCTGGGAAGCGGAGAAGATCTCGTGGACCGAGCTCGTGCCGAAGTCGCCCGTGCGGCCCGACTCGCAGAACATGTTTTCCGCCGCCGCTCCTCGCCCGTTCACACACGTCCGTTTGAACATCTTTCCCGACGGCGGGGTCGCGCGCCTCCGCGTTCACGGCGAGGTCGCTCCGGACTGGGATCGGATCGCGCGGGCCGGCGGCGAGCTCGACCTCGCGGCCGTCGAAAACGGAGGGCTGGTGCTCGCGGCGAGCGACGAGTTCTTCGGAGGGCGGCAGAATCTCATCATGCCGGGCCGGGGGCGCGACATGGGAGACGGGTGGGAGACGCGGCGACGCCGGGACATCGGGCATGACTGGGCGATCGTGCGGCTCGGGCGATCGGGGATCGTGAGGCGGATCGACGTCGACACCGTGCATTTCAAGGGCAACGCGCCGGGCAGCTGCTCGGTCGAGGTCTGCCGGTCGCCCGGGGCCGGCGTCTCCGAGCTGCAGGAGTCTTCCCGCGAGTGGGACCAGGTCCTGCCAGAGACGAAGCTCTTTCCGCACACGCTTCACCGCTTCGAGCGGGAGCTCGCTCCGGCGGGCGAGGCGACGCACGCGCGGTTCAACATTTATCCGGACGGTGGAGTCAGCCGCCTGCGGCTCTGGGCGCCGGCGCCGGCGTTTGCCGCTTCTCCGGTCCCCGGCGGGATCGTTTGACCGCCGCCGGCGTCGCCCTCCTGGACGCTCTGCCGCCGGACGTGGCGGAGAGAGAGCTGCTCGGATGCTGCGGCTCCCCGGAATGGGCGCGGCGGATGGCCGCCTCCCGCCCCTTCCGCTCACTCGAGCGGCTCGTCGACGCGTCCGACGCGACGTGGCTCTCACTCCCGGACTCGCAGCGGCTTCAGGCGCTCGACGCCCATCCGCGCATCGGCGACCGGGCCGCGTCGGGACGCGCCGCGGAGGAACAGGCGGCCGCGCTGGCGAGCGGCGATGAGGACGCGCGCCGGCTGTCGCAAGCCAACCGCGCGTACGAAGCGCGCTTCGGCCGCATCTTCATCGTCTGCGCCGCCGGCAGGACGGCAGCGGAGATGCTGGCGATCTGCCGGGATCGCCTGGAGAATGATCCGGTGACCGAGCTGGCGGTCGCCGCGGAGGAGCAGCGGCGGATCACGCGGCTTCGGCTCGAGAAGCTGGCGGCGGGCCCATGAGCGCGATCACCACGCACATCCTCGACACGGCGCGCGGACGGCCCGCGGCCGGCGTGCCTCTGCTTCTCGAGGTCCGGTCGGGCGGGACGGCGTGGACGGCGGTTTCGAAGGCCGTCTCCGACTCCGACGGGCGCGCGCTACTTCTGGAGACGGTGCCCGGGCGGGGCACATACCGGCTGACCTTTGACACGGGCGCCTATTTCGCGAGCGTGAACGTCGTTGGCTTTTATCCGCAAGTCCAGGTCGTTTTCGAGATCACCGACGCGGGCTCGCACCACCACGTTCCCCTTCTGCTCTCGCCCTTCGGATACTCGACCTACCGGGGAAGCTGATGCCAGTCTTCCATCGTCAGTATTCAGTGTTCCGTTCCGACCGTGCTCGCTGAGAACTCGTACGGGAAGTCCGGGATCCGCCTGGTGCACCGCAGGCGCCGGGGGGACCGCCACGAGATCCGGGACCTGACGGTCGCGATCGCTCTCGAAGGCGACTTCGAAGCCGCTCACGTCGAAGGCGACAACTCGCTCGTTTTACCAACCGACACGATGAAGAACACCGTCTACGCGCTCGCGCGCACGCGGGGCATCGGCGCGATCGAGACGTTCGCCCTCACGCTCGCCGGGCATTTTCTGGAGGCGAGCGCCGCCGCCTCCACGGCACGCATCTCGATCTCGGAGCGCCTCTGGAGCCGGCTTCCGTCGGGGAGCGGCGAGCATCCGAACGCGTTCGTGCTCGCGGGAGCCGAGCGCCGCTTCGTCCGCGTCGAGCGGACCCGGTCGGCCGCCTCCGTCCACGCCGGCCTGGAAGACCTGACGCTCTTGAAATCCGCGAGCTCCGGATTTTCCGGTTTTCTCCGCGACGCCTATACGACCCTGCGCGAGACGGAAGACCGGATCCTGGCCACGGCCGTCCGCACGGTCTGGTCCTACGCGCCGGGGGAAATCTCCTGGGAGCCGGTCGCCCGCGCGATCCGTTCGACACTGCTCGAGACCTTCGCGGATCACGTGAGCGCATCGGTGCAGCAGACGCTCCACGCAATGGGAGAAGCGGTGCTCGACGCGCACTCGGAGGTCACGGAGATCCGGCTCTCGATGCCGAACAAGCACCATCTGCTGGTCGACCTGTCGCCCTTCGGGCTGGACAATCCCGGCGAGGTCTTCGTGGCGACGGAGGAGCCCTTCGGTCTGATCGAGGCGACGCTGAGAAGGGGGCGATAAGTGCCGGGCGCGCGCTGCGCGGGCGAAGGGCGAAGGCGAATGAGTCGCTGGCCTGATCCCTGATTCCCGATCTCGATTCCCGATTCCTGTTCCTCAGTCCTTCGATTCCCTATCGAGTTGACCGCGGAGTACCGCGGCCGTCTCGCTCCCTCTGGTCGCTCGGCTCCCGTTTCCCGTTTCCCGTTCCCGGCCCCGTCCGGCCGCCGCCTTCCGCCCGGCCAGGATCTTCACGAAGGATCGGCTCCGCAGCTCTTCGAGAGTCAGCCCGCTCTTCTCGACGGCCTCCTGCTCGGTGATCGCGCCGCACGCCGAGGCGCGCAGGAAATAGCTCAGCAGACCCTGGCCGGTCGCCGCGTCGTCGAAGACGTCCGCGACGAGGGTGGCCTGCCCCGCCTTTTCGACGAAGTTCGTGAGACGGGCGGACGCCGCGTCGAGCCCTTCCAGGAAAAACGCATAGAGCGCCGCGTACCGGGTGGGAAGTTGCGCGGGATGTAGGTCCCATCCCTGATAGAAGGCGTTCGCGAGAGAGTGCCGCACGTGGTCGTAATGCAGCTTCCACGCGGAATGGACCGCCGCGCGATTCTGGGCGATTTCCCTCCCGGTCAGCGTGCGGTCCTCGCCGCGGTGGGGCGGGACGGGAAGGACGTTGGTCGCGCCGTCGGAGATCCAGACGCCCGTGCCCGCCAGCGCCGCCTGCATGGCGTGCCGCGCGAAATCGCACGCCGGGTGAAGCATGTGCTGATGGGCGGCGGTGATGTTCAGAGACGCCGTGTAGTCGTAGGTCCCGAAATGCGCCGCGAGACAGCGCCCGCCCGCGGCGGAGACCAGGCCCCCGATCGAGATCTCGCCCTCGGGTCCGATGATCGACTGAGGCGTCTCGACCATGATCTCGAGAACGAGGACCCCGGCCGGCAGCGAGAGGCCCCGTTCGAGAGCCTCGAAGAGCTCCGCGAGCGCGCCGACCTGTTCGGGCGCCGTGACCTTGGGGAGCGTCACGACGAAGTTGTCCGGGAGACGTCCAGCATCGCGCACCATCTGCGTGACGAAGAGGTCCAGGGTCCGGAAGGATCTCGCCCGAAGCTCCTCGGTGAACGGCTTGATGCGGATGCCGATCGAGGAAGAAAGCGTCCGCGCGGCCATGCCCGTCACGACCTCACGGGCCGCCGAGACCGCGTGCCCGTCTTCCTCCTCGTCCGACCTGTTGCCGTAACCGTCTTCGAAGTCGATCCGGTAGTCCTCGACCGGCTCCGTCCTCAGCCGGTCGACGATCCTCCGCGAGATCAGGGGCGCGAGAGGCTCCGGCAGGTCGAGGACGCTCCTGAGCAGGTCGGACGACGGCGCGTACTCCTGGAGAGCGCGTAACGCCGTCGCGCCGAGCTTCGGCACGGTGTCCGAGCGGAACAGGTGCGCGCCCCCGTAAAACGTGTGGACCGGCTGACGCCGCGTCGTCTCGCCCGGGTAGCGCCCGGCGACGGCGGTGTTCGCCTTCCGCAGGCGACCGGCGAGCGCTTCCGTGAGGTCGGCGGGAAGCGTCGTCTCCACGCTCACGCCGTCTCTTTCCAGAACTGCGCGAGAAGGTTTCCCGCGACGCGGTGCCGGTAGGCGGCCGTCGAACGGAGATCGTCGATGGGATGGATCTCCTGCGCGAGCGCGCGCCGCGCGGCCTCGATCGAACCGGTCGCCGCGAGCGCCGCCTCGGTGAGAGGCAGACGCAGGACGGTGGGCGCGACGGAGCCGAGGGCGAGCCGGGGGCTCGAGGAGCGAATTCCGGCCATCACCACCTTCGAAATCGCCTGGGCGGCGCGCGTGCCGACTTTGCGGAACCATTGCCGCCCTTCGACCGGAGGGATCTCGATCGCGACGATCAGCTCGTCGGTACGCCGCACGGACTTGCGGTATCCCGTGTAGAACCCGTTGAACGGCACCCGCCGGCTCCCGTCGGCGCTGGCGAGGACGACGACGGCGTCCGCGGCCGCGAGGACAGGCAGCGTGTCGCCGGCGGGAGAGGCGTTCGCGACGTTTCCGCCGAGGGTGCCGCGGTTCTGAATCTGCACTCCGCCGATCTCCCGGGCGGCCAACGCGAGGATCGGGAGGCGCTCCGCCACGAGCGGCGATTTCACGATGTCGGTGTAGGTCGCGAGCGCGCCGATCGAGAGGATGTCTCCCTTAAACCCGATCTCACGGAGAGGCCGCAGCCGGGAGAGATCCAGGAACCGCGTTTCGCGGACGGTCCCGAAGTTCAAGCCGACGTAGAGGTCGGTGCCGCCGGCGAGCGGCGTGATCCCGGGCGCATCGCGCATCATCGTGAGGGCTTCCGGGAGTGATCGGGGCTCGAGAAGCGAGAGCGAAGAGAGGGCGGTGCGCATTCGGCCCTCTCAGTCGGCCGCTGGAATCGCCGCCGCGCGAAGAGACCGGTAGATTCCCTCGTACCCGGTGCACCGGCAGATGTTCCCCGCGAGGCCGCGGCGAATGTCCTGGAGGGAGGCGTCTCTCGGAAGCGCAACGGCGGCGAGGATCATTCCGGGCGTGCAGATGCCGCACTGGGCGCCGCCCTCGCGGATGAACGCGGACTGCAGCGCCTCCGCGCCGGTGAGCCCCTCGATCGTCGTGACGGAAGCTCCGGCGACCTGAGCGAACGGCACGAGGCACGAGTTGACGGCCTGTCCGTCGATCAGCACGGTGCAGGCCCCGCACTCTCCCTCGCCGCAGCCCTCCTTGGTGCCGGTGAGCGCGCAGTCTTCGCGGAGGACGTCGAGCAGGCGCTTCATCGGGTGCGCCGACAGGTCGGTTTCGCGACCGTTCAGGGAGAAACGCAGGACGCCTCCATCACCCTCTCGGGCGTCGCGGGGATCTGGCGCAGGTCGACGCCCATGTGGCGGATCGCGTTGACGATTGCCGGCGCCGGGCCGTCGATCGGCATCTCGCCGATCCCCTTCGCACCGTGAGGCCCGTGCGGGTAAGCGCTTTCGAGGATCACGACGTCGATGGGGGGCGTATCGAGAGTCGTGGGGACGACGTAGTTGGTCATCTGCGCGTTGGCCATCGAGCCGTCGCGGAACACGACCTCCTCGAGGATCGCGTAGCCGATCCCCTGGGCGGTTCCGCCCTCGATCTGGCCGGCGGCCAGCGTCGGATGGATGGCCTTGCCGATCTCACACACCGCCGTCAGGCGAACGGGCCGGATCTCGAAGGTGTCGGGGTCGCGTTCCACCTCGGCGACGTTGCAGCCCCAGCCGTACGCTCCGTACGCATCGCCGCGGTAAGTCTCGTCGCTCCATTCGAGCTCCGCCGGCTTCTCGTACTCGCGCGTCACCACGAGGGGGCCGTGGAGCTCGAGATACCGGGCGGGCGTGAGACTCTGGAGGCGGGCCTTCATCTCGAGCGCGCAGTTCTCCAGGATCTTTCCGACCACCATGCAGGTGCGGGACGCGACCG